>JACENB010000054.1 GCA_013867245.1 Nitrosopumilaceae archaeon | reverse complement strand
TCTTATAGTAGAATTTTTGAGAACCCACCCAAAATGAAAATTTTCTATATCCAATTACAATCCCAATAATTCCCACTATCATTACCATAAATGCAAATTGAAGTGATTCAGAGGATGCCAGGATCTGTGAAACAGTTTCAAATTCTCCTACTGAAATTTGAGATAATTCTTCTTCAGCCATAACTAATCACTATCTTACTACAATCCGCGTCCTAGAATACAAACGTTAAGGCATCTTATCATTATTTATAGAAAAATTTTGTGCGTGTTGAGCCTGTAACCTTTAACAAGGGTAAACATACTATTTACTAAATGACCTATGTAGAATCAGTTTGGGGTGATTCTCCTTCACTAAAATCATATACACTATCAAATTTTCGTGATCTTCCACAGATTCAGAATATTTCTGAAGAAAAACAATTTGAAATGGAAGTTGTGGGAAATGTTTTACCATTTAAAGCAAACAACTATGTTGTTGAACAATTAATTGATTGGAATAATATCCCAATTGATCCAATGTATGTTCTTACATTCCCTCAGAAAGGAATGTTAAAACCAGAACATTATGCAAAAATGGAAAATACTCTAAAAAATACTTCTGATAAAAAGGAAATAGCAAACGTTGCAAATGAAATTCGTTTACAACTTAATCCTCATCCTGCTGGTCAAATGGAATTGAATGTTCCATCCCTAAAAGATGGTACAAAATTGTATGGAATGCAACATAAATACAAAGAAACCTGTCTATTCTTCCCTAGTCAAAGCCAGACATGTCATGCATATTGTAGTTTTTGTTTTAGATGGCCACAGTTTGTAGGAATGGATGAAATGAAATTTGCAATGCAGGAAGGAGAACAACTTGTCCAATATGTTTCAGAACATCCTGAAATTACTGATGTTCTTTTCACTGGCGGTGATCCAATGATCATGAAAGCTAAAATGTTTTCAAAATATGTTGATGCATTACTTGAAGCAAAATTACCAAATCTCAAAACTATCAGAATTGGAACAAAGGCTCTTTCTTATTGGCCTTACAAATTTTTGACTGATTCAGATTCTCAAGAAATGCTGGAAGTTTTCAAAAAGATTTCTGACAACGGATTACATCTTGCATTTATGGCTCACTTTAATCATCTAAATGAATTATCAACTGATGCTGTAAAATCTGCAATTAAAGAAATAAGAAAAACTGGTGCTCAGATTAGAACCCAATCACCCATTTTAGCTCATATCAATGATGATGCAGAAATGTGGGCAAAAATGTGGACAAAACAGGTTCAACTTGGTTGTATTCCTTACTACATGTTTGTTGTAAGAGATACGGGCGCACAACATTACTTTGGCGTGCCTTTAGTCAGAGCATATGAAATCTTTAGAAAAGCATATTCTTCGGTAAGTGGATTAGCACGAACTGTACGTGGACCTAGTATGTCTGCAACCCCTGGAAAAGTGCATGTTATAGGAACTGCGCAACTAAGTGATCAAAAAGTAATTGTTCTGAGATTTTTACAGGGTAGAAACCCTGACTGGGTGCAAGTGCCATTCTTTGCAAAATATGATGAAAATGCAATCTGGTTAGATGATCTTAAACCAGCACTAACTGATAAATTCTTTTTTGAAGATGAGATGAACAATTTCAAAAAATCTCATCCAAATGATGATTATCCTGAAGCCTAAAATTTAACCTGACCATATTGACAATTCTAACTTACTAAACCACATTAGTAAAACAATTTTTGAATATTATTAGTGAACGTAGAACAGGTACTCCAAAAAATACAAGATGAAAAGATTGCATTCATTGATTTTTGGTTTGTAGATATTTTTGGAGAATTACATAATGTTGGAATGCCAAGTTATGCAATTGATAATAGTAGTTTTGTTAACGGTCTTGAGAAATTAGATGCAAGTTCAATTGTTGGTTTTAAATCTGTAAATAATTCTGATATGATTTTAATGCCTGATCCAAATTCATTTAAAATTCTTCCACCCGACTATGATCCAGGGCATAGGAAGAATGCTAGAATATTTTGTGATTTGTATGATGGTAGCACAGATGAGAGTTCAAGATACAATAGAGATTCGAGAAGTATTGCACATAAAGCATCAAAGAAACTAGCCGAATTTGGATTTACTCATACAAATTGGGGACCTGAAATAGAATTTTTTGTATTTGATACCATCAATGTTTATCCATCTCCCTATGCAGCAACACATTCGTATGGCGGTTCAGGTTATTCCATTGAATCTAAAGAATCTCCATGGGCTAAAGGAAATGTAAGTACTGCAATTGATATCAAAGAAGGATACTATCCATCTCAACCCAAAGACACGCTTGAAGGATTTAGAAAAGATGTTTGTGATGATTTATACAATTACTTTGGAATTAGAATTGAAGCTGAACATCATGAAGTAGCAACTTCTGGTCAATGTGAAATTAACCTTGTATATGATGAAATGATACAAATGGCTGACAATGTAATTGGAGTAAAAAATTTAGTTAAAGTTAAGGCTAAACGAAAAAATAAAGTTGCAACATTTATGCCAAAACCAATTTTTGGCGATAATGCATCTGCAATGCATACTCATCAAAGCTTGTGGAATGAAAATTCAAATGCAATGTATGATGAAAATGATGAACTTGCACAAATGAGTCAAACTGGACGATACTATATTGGAGGAATTATGAGTCATGCATCAGCATTATGTGCTATTTCAAATCCAACCACCAATTCGTATAAACGACTTGTTCCAGGTTTTGAAGCACCTGTCAATGTTTGTTGGGGATTGGCAAATAGATCTGCTGCAATACGAGTTCCAATGTATAATAGAAATCAAGAAAAAAGTAAACGACTTGAATATAGAGTTCCTGATCCTACTGCAAATATCTATCTTTTAGAGGCTGCGTTATTACTTGCAGGCTTGGATGGAATAAAAAATAAAATTGATCCGGGAGATCCAATTGAAGAAAATGTCTACAAACTTTCTACAGAAAAGAAAAGAGAATATAGAATTGGTTCATTACCTGTATCACTAAAAGGTGCCCTTGATTCCTTGGCATCTGATTCAAAATTCCTTGAAGAAATTTTCACCAAAGATTTTCTTGATGTTTATTCTGAATTAAAATACAAAGAATATGTTGCATTTGCCCAAACTCCTACAGCTTGGGAAGTTTCAATGTATGCTGATGCATAATTGGTACAAACCTCAAATCTTTACTGACTAACATAGAACATTTTTAAAATCAAAAATGGTTTTTTTAGCATGAGACTCCAAATTCTATTTCTTTTATTACTAATTCCAAGCTCATTTGGTGCTGCTTATGGACATACTATTGATGCAGTAGGAGAATATAGGGTTGAAATTGGTTGGATGAATGAACCAGTTGTTTCAGGAGAAACTAATGGAATTGAATTCTATGTTAGTCCATTAATTGCATGTCCTGAAATATTAGAACCTATGAAATGTGCAGAATCTCAAGAATTTCAAAATGGAATTGAAGGCTTGAAAAAAACAGTAAAGATGCAATTAGTTTACAATGATGAAAGTATCAATCTTCCGTTATCACCTGATCATGACATTCCTGGAAAATACTATGCATTTGTAAATCCAACTGTTTCAGGATTTTATCAAGCAAATGTGTTAGGTTCGATTGAAGACACTCCGATTAGTTTATCAATGCATCCTCCAAAAGTAGCAGAACGTTCTTACATTGAATTCCCTGAGCCATCTGATATTACTGTACAACAAATGATAGATGGACACACTGCATTGATTGAGGATATTGGTGAACTAAAAGATTCAGTGCAACTACTAGAAGAAACTAAACAACAAATGGATATGGGTTATGCAGGAATTGGTGTTGGTCTAATCGGAATAGCAATTGCAGTTGTCGCACTTGCAAAATCTAAAAAGAACTAATCAGAATTCATAAAATCTTTTCTTCTTCTCAAAAATAAATACAAAACAGCTCCAATTGCAATAATTGCTAGTCCTACAAGAACTATTTCTATCTCAAATTGTAATGCCATGTAAGCAGTTGTTCCAAACCCAAACAATGGCAAAATTGGAAATTTTCCAATATTCACTGGAACTCTGAATGGCCTTTCTAAAACAGGTTCAGTATATCTGAGAACAATTACTGCTAAATTAATTGCTGCAAATGTAATTACTACAGCAAAAACCACAATATTTGCAATTATTACAATATCTCCTACAAAAGCAAATGCAATGGAAGTAACTAAAATTCCAATTACTGCAATCCAAGGTGTTTTTGTCTTAGGATGTACCCTACCTAAAAACTCAGGCAGAGTTCCACTTTTTGCCATTCCGTATAGAATTCTGGCCCCAGCAACTAGTGTAATTAGCACAGTACTTGCTGTAGCAAAAAGTGCGATAAGGGATAGTGTAATACTTCCATTCATACCAATTGCTGAATGAGCTACATCAGCTAAAGGAGCAGAAGATGCTGCTAAATCCTCCCAATTTAGAATTCTAATTGCTGCTAGAGAAACTAGAATGTAAATTATCCCGGTAATTACTACCGACAAAATAATTGCTCTTGGAATTGTTTTCTTTGGTCTTTTTACTTCTTCAGCAACATTTGCCATATCCTCAAACCCAATAAATGCAAAGAAAATCAAAACAAATGCAAGAATTATGCCTGTAATACCACTTGGTGCCTCAAAATAATCAATTGTTTCAACTGGTTCCATTGAAAACCCAAGAAAAATGATTAGAACAAGTCCTGCAGCAGTAACCAATGCAAAAATAGTATTTGCCCATGCTGATTCTTTAATTCCAATAAAATTCACAACTGATAAAATTACAATTAGAATTATTGCTCCAATTGTAATAGGCAGTTCTATGAACTGAGTTAGATAACCACCAAATCCTAAAGCAACTGTAGCTGCAACAATTATCGATGTAATTGCAGTGAGCCATCCTATAATAAATCCAAAAAATCTATTCTTGAAAGCATTTTTTACAAAAGTATATTCTGCAGCAGCTTTTGGATATAGTGCAGAAAGTTCTGCATAACTTAATCCAGCAAACATAGCAACTACTCCACCTAGTAAAAATGATATCCACATTGAATTTCCAGCAAACCCTGCAGCTTCACCAATTAGGACGTAGATTCCTGCACCTAGAATTAATCCCACACCATACATAGTAAGATGAAAAAGTCCCATGTGACGATGTAGTTCAGCCATCTCTGTTTTCTCTTAAACTAGAAAATTTAATCCATATCCTACAAAATAGGCGACAGTTGCTGCAATTCCACCAATGATAAGCGTATAGATCCCTGAACGAATTTTTGATTTCTTAACAATTTTTGCTTTGATC
>JACENB010000002.1 GCA_013867245.1 Nitrosopumilaceae archaeon | reverse complement strand
TATGAAAAACAACGTCCTGTTGGTATTTGTCATGCATTTTTTCTAAAGAATCAGATATGGATAGAAGGAATTAGAGTTGATTCAAATTTTAGAAAACAAAAAATTGCATCTGATTTAGTTAGTCATGCTGAATCAATAGGACAAAAAAATGGCGCATTACTTTCATACATGTTAATTGATGTAGAAAATTCAATTTCTCTTTCTATGGCAAAATCTTTGGAATATGGAATCTTTCAAACCTGGAATTTTTATTCTCTTGAGCCTAAAAAAAACTCAAATTTCAATATCACATTCCCAAAATCTATAGATGCCTCTCTATATCCTCATTATGTAAAGTCTTGGAGATGGCGTCCACTTGAGGACTCTATAGTCTCTGAATTAACTAAGCACAATAGAATAATTCGCTCAACAATTGATGGTAAGACTTCAACTGCAATTATTTCTGATTCTGAACATTTTGCTAATACTCTAATCGTTACAATGTTTTCAGGTTCTGAAAAATCTTCATTACAAATAATTTTATTTTTACAAAATTATGCTGTAAAAAATAATTGTAATAGAATTCAAATTTTGACTAAAGAGAAATTACCTGATTTAGAACTTTTAGAGCATAAACTTTCATTTCATCTATTGAGAAAAAATTTAGATTGATTTTACAACTTTAATTGTATTATTCAAAATTCCTAAACCTTCAATCTCCATCTCAACTTTGTCTCCATCTTTTAAGAAAACAGCATTTGGTTTGTTTAGCATAACTCCTGCAGGTGTTCCTGTTGAAATGATGTCTCCTTTTTCTAATGTCATAACTTTAGAAATTTTTGATATAATTTCAGGTATTTTGATAAACATATTGCTTGTAGAGGAATTTTGTCTTATTTCTCCATTGATTTTGGTTGTTAATTTTAGATTTTGTGCATCTTGAATTTCATCTGCAGTTGTGATCCATGGTCCACAAGGTGCAAATGAATCAAAACCTTTTCCTCTGGTGAATTGTTTATCTTTGAACTGAATATCTCTGGCTGAAACATCATTGAATACCATGTATCCAAAAATTACATTTTGAGCCTCTTCAACACTGATGTTTTTGCAATCTTTTCCAATTATCAAGGCTAATTCAACCTCATAATCTAATTGAGTAACAAAATCTGGACATTCAATATTTGCGTTATTTCCATTGAGTGCTGTTCTGGGTTTTATGACGATAGCAGGATCCTCTGGAGCTGTCAGACCTTGTTCTTTTGCATGATCTACATAGTTGAACGCTAAACAAATTATCTTGTTGGGATTTGGAATAGGTGCTAATAATTTGAATTTAGATAGATTCTCTTCATAAGGCAAATCTTGAATTTTATTTTTAATTTCGTCAAACCATCCATCAAAGAGAAAATCTTTTACATTGTATGGAATTGGAACTCCCGTAAGGTAAGTTATCTCATCTTTTGTTGCAACTTTGTCCCCTTTAACAAATCCATATGTTTCATTATTCTCATGTGCTAATCGTGCTATTTTCATATCAATCACTTGTGTGTAAAAATTGCTTGATTTTGTGAATCTTTTCTACAATATCCAAATCTAACAAACTGAATTTCTTCTCCTTCCTTTAGTTGTAAATATTGAGGCTCTGTATAAACGTCTAATTCCTCTAAACTTTCCTCATTGAATTCTTCACCGTTGAATAAAATTTTTGGAATGATCATTTTAATTTCATGAGCTGTTTCTTGTGGAACCCATTGAATTTTTAATATGTTTGATGAATCTCCATCTCCTTCAAACTCTCCCTCAAATTCATCCCCAATTTTTGTAATCTTGACATTACCTAATCCTAAAAGTCTAATCGATGAGGGTTCTTTAATTGATTCTGCATCGTCTCCAGAAATGTAAAAATCTTCAGTAATTTCGATTTTTCTTTTACCCATATCATTAATTGGATGGTTAGGAATTTCAACTGCTGATAGTGACAAATTTTTTATTTTCAATTTTTTAGGATTTTTTACCATAAACAATCTCATACTATCTGCATCAACAAATTTTCTATTGAATGCCTCCAGTGCATCAAATGGTGCGAGTGTATTTGCCTTTGTAAGTCCTAAAGACATGATGAATTTTCTAATTGCCTCAGGCTTGATTCCTCTTCTTCTTAGAGCCTCTAGTGTTGGTAATCTAGGATCGTCATACCATGAAACTTTACCTTCTTCAATCAAGGGTTTGATTATTCTCTTTGATATGGGCATTCCTTTGAATTCGAGCCTGGAGAAAAAGCCTTGTTGAGGTTTTCTCATGCCTAATGCATCCAAAATTGCATCAATGAGCTCTTTTCTCAACTCAAATTCTTTTGAACGAAAAGCATGTGTCACCCCATCTATGCTATCTTCAATTGCTACTGCAAAATCATAGCTGGGCCAAATCCTGTATTTGTCACCTACTGTGTAATGTTTTTCATCGATAATTCGTAATAGGACAGGATCTCTCATAACAGCATTATCTGCTTTCATATCTCCGCGAAATCTAACTATGGCTTCTCCTGGTTTGTATTTACTTTGCATCTTTTCCCAATTTTTGTTGTTCTTTTCAACATCTTCCATACTACACTTGCAAGCTTTTCTTTCTCTACGATTTTGACTAATGTCTTCTCTTTTACATGTACAAACGTAGGCTTTTCCAGAATTAATTAATTCGATTCCTTTTTCATAAAATAACTCCATGTCATCAGAAGTACTCTTTACTTGATCAAATTCAATTCCCAACCATTCTAATCCTACTTTGATTGCCGCATGATACTCCATCCTTTCAGCTTCTGGATTTGTATCATCCATCCTGAGTATGAATTTCCCTCCATACATTTTTGCATATTCTGAATTAATTATTGCAGCCTTTGCATGTCCTATGTGGGGATAACCATTAGGTTCTGGAGGAAATCGTGTAACAACTTTCCCTTGTACTGCATCTTTTAGTTCTGGCAATCCCTCTCTTTCTTCTATTTTTTCTTTAGGAGCTAATGCATCTGGGAATTTTTCTTCCATCTCTTTTTGTTGTTCTTGTGGTGACAGTTGATTTACTGACGCAACAATTTCTGAAATCTCTCCTGAAATCTCTTTTACCTTTGTTCTAAATTCTGGTTTTGTTCCCAGAATTTTCCCTAAAATTATTTTATCTTGAGTCTGACCTCCATGCTCAAAGGCATTCTGAAGAGCCATTTTTCTAATCTCATTTTTTATTTCTTCATCCATTGTAACTTACCTGATATGATGTCTAGACACTTCTCTTAACTACAAAATCTAATAACGCAATAAGTTCGGTTTTTGGCGAACCAGAGTACTTTGAGAGCGATTTTTCGGCTTTTTCAGCGTATTTTAGTGCCTGTTTTCTTACACTTTCTTCTATGCCAAGAGAACGAATTACCTCAACTGCCTTGTTTAGTTCATTTCTTGAAATTTTTGAATTTCCAAATGCCTTCAAAATAATTTTTTTATCTTTACCTTTTGCAAGCTTTATGGCCATTAGTATTGGAAGTGATTTTTTACCCTCTCGAAGATCATTACCAACTGGTTTTTTTGTTATTTTTGGATCTCCCATTACACCAATCAAATCATCAGTAATTTGAAATGCAATTCCTAAATTTCTTCCAAATGAAGAAAGATTTGAAATATCTTTGTCTTTACTAGTAGCACATATTGCTCCCATTGCACACGATACATCGAACAATGCTGCAGTTTTCTTTCCAATCATTGTAATGTATTGTGACTGTGTAGGAATTTTTCTCTCCTCTGCCATTTTGACATCAAGTAATTGTCCCTCACAAACATCTACACATGCTTTTGCAAGTCTTGAAATTAGATTTGTCGTTGCTGTTGGAGATAATTTTGTATCTGAAATTACTTGAAATGCTTTTGAAAATAACACATCTCCAGCAAGAATTGCAATTGGCATGCCATATTTTCTATGTGTGGTTGGAACACCATGACGCATTTCATCGTTATCCATAATGTCGTCATGAACTAATGTAAAATTATGAACCATTTCCACTGCACTAGCAGCTGACATTGCATTGGAAGCTTTTCCTCCCAAAATTTGGCAACTTCTAATTACCATGTATGGTCTTAGTCTTTTTCCGCCATGAACTATTAGATGACCTGCTGCATCATAGAGTTTTTTTGGATTTCCTTTTAGTTTTGATTTAAGATGCTTGTTTACAGTTTTTGCATTTTTTTCAATTTGTTTAGTTTTTTTCATTTACTAATCTCCATTTTTCTTGTGGCAAATGTGTTTTGATTGCATTTTGCAATCCTTCATGAACATCACTCGTCATCCATGTAGATAAGACATTTGCATGCTTTTCAAGCATAGATTTGTCTGATTTGTCGAGTAATTCTAATGCAATTAACATCCATGGGCAATAAATTTCAGGGTTTGCTTTAACCTCTGAAAGTAATTCATTAGATGAAATCCACTTAATTTCATCTATCTCACCTTCAATCTCTTTTAATTCTGTAGATTTGTCGATTATTCCAATCAATGTCCCACAGATTTCATTTTCTGAACCTACATCTTTGTATGGCACATGATATTCAAATTTGTGTAAATAATCTAATTTTCCTTCAATTCCTAATTCTTCGGGCATTCTCCTTTCACCTGATGAGACATAAGTTTCTGATTCTCTAGGGTGACTTGCAAATGTACCATCCCAATCCCCTGGCCATAACATTTTTTCTTTAGCTCTTCTTGTAAGGACTAGTCTTCCACTTTCATCAAATAATAAAGCAGTAAATGCTCTGTGAAGTTTTCCATCTGGCAAATGGCATTTCACTTTTTCCTCTTTTCCAATCGGATTATCGTTTTCATCTACTAGGATAACAAATTCTTCTGCCATTATTTGCCTCTAAACAACGTACCTTGAAATTTCCTATTTTTAACCGCTTTCACTATTCTTTCAGGTTTGTTTCCATTAACAAAAAATACATTCATTCCCATCTTTGAAATTTTTGATGCCTCTTCTATTTTTCTAGTCATTCCTCCTGTTACATCCATTTTATTTTCAGAGATTGATGGACGTTCTCCTTTTAATTCATGAATTAATTTTTTAGATTTAAGATCAGCGTATACTCCATCTTCGTTTAATGCAAAAATACAAAGCTTGGGTTTTAGAATTTTTGCTAGGTGTGTCATTATTTTATCTCCTGACAAAATGAATGTCTTGTTTTGTCCATACCATAATGCATCCCCATAAGTAACTGGAATCAAGCCTGATTTTGAAATTTTTCCAATCTCTTTTACTTTTTTTGGTATTGGTTTGTTTCCTGTCATAAAATCTGTAGGTGGCAAACAATATGGTTTTAATTTATTTTTTAGAAATGAATCTAAAATTATCTTATTTAGTTCAATCATGGAGTTTTTTACAATTGAAACTCCTCTCAAATCATATTTTCTTTCTTTAGTATGCATGTCATATTTGACAGACCAATAATGTCCGTAGGAACCTCCTCCGTGAACTATTATTATTGGCTCTTGGATCTTTTTTAGACTCTTTGCAAGATTGTCTATTGTCTTTCTTCTTGCCGAGAGCGGTTTTTCCTTATTTGTAATAATTGAGCCGCCTAATTTTATTAGAATCATGTTGTTCCAAACTATCTATATAATTAAAAAGTATCCAGTCCTTTGAAATCAATTTTCACAGAAAAGCATTCGTGATTTTTTTCTTTGAATTCTTTTATCGTATTTTCTAAATTTGATTCATCTGTCAGGGCAAAAATACATCCCCCTCCACCTGCACCTGTAATTTTTGCACCAAATGATGATTTTTGTCCAGTCTGAATCATGTCTCTAAGTTTATCATTTGAAATTCCAATTCTCTCTAGGTACTCTTGATTCTGAATTGCCTTCTGACCAAGTTCTTTGATGTTATTTTTTTTCAATAATTCTAACACATTTTCAATAAGATGAGATTCATCTTGACATAATTTTGAAAATTCTTCTTCATTGTTTTCTTTGAATTTTTTCACTCCTGCTACAACACTTTCTGTTGAGTGCTCAACATTTGAATTTGCTATAACTAGGTGAAAATTGGGCTCAGATTCTATTTTGGAAAACCCATTTTTCTTGTCATATTCCATTAATCCTCCAAAAGTACAAACCGTACAATCTGCACCTGATGTGTTTTGAAAAATTGTTTTTTCTGCCTCTATTGCAAGTTTCAAAATTTCTTCCCTTGTATTATTTTCAAATAGTTTTGAAATTGCAGCTGCCCCAGCTACACAACAGGCAGATGATGAACCTAAACCAACACCTAATGGAATATCTGATTCAACTTCTATTTTGATTCCACAATTTTTATCTTGAATTTTTTTATTTGCTAAATAATAAAACGGCTTTAATGGTGAATTGATTTCCCCGATTGGTTTGTTTGGTTCTAATTCCAGTTCCCCAATATTGGATTTGATTGAAATTTTTCTTTCATCAATTTCTTCTGCAGTAACTGTGATTCTTTTGTTAATTGCGCAAAGAATTGCTTTTACTCCATAAACAACAAAATGTTCTCCAAAAAGAATTACTTTTCCTGGAGCAGATGCTTTAGATTTCAAGTAAACACTTTAGAATTCTGATTTATTTATTCGATTTCCTCTTCGGTAATCTTTGTTTCAAAATCATCAATTTCGATGCTCATTGGATCTTCTTCTTTTAATTCTCCTTTTTCAATGAGAATTTGACGTACCAACAACCAGTAAACTGTAGCTAGTGCTTTTCTTCCTCTGTTGTTTGCTGGAATAATTACATCAAGATTTGATGTAATGTTATCAGTATTTGCAATTCCAATTACTGGAATACCTGCATTAGTTGCTTCAGTAATTGCTTGTTCATCAACTTGAGGATCTGAAATTAAAACTAATTTTGGTTCAATGTAATATGGTAATGATGGATTAGTTAGTGTTCCTGGCATGAATCTTCCAAGTAATTTCTTTGAACCTAATGTTTCACAGAATTTTTCAATTGGTGTTTCTGCATATTGTCTGCCTGAACATACAATAAGATTTTCTACTCCTAATCTGTTGATGAATTTTGCTGCTGTCTTTATTTTGTCTAGTGTAATATCCAAATCAAGCATGTAGAGTCCTTCTGGGCTAGCCTTGGTGATGAATGGTTTCATGAATTTTGTCTTTACTTGAGTTCCTACTCTAATTCCTGTAGAGAGGATCTTCTTTTTGATGTCTGTTGCTTCTGCTTGTTGGCTCATAGCGATTTTAAATCTCTGCCATACCGCGTATTAAATCATGCTCTGATAGGCGTAATAATTCATTTAATTTTGCCACTCTTTCTCCTCCTACAACGCCAACTTTGAGCATTTTTGACTTTGTTGCAAGACCAATATGGGAAATTTGTGAATCGGTGGATTCGCCTGATCTATGTGATGTGATTAATCTGATATTGTTTTCATTTGCTAGGTTAGCAAATTCTAGGGCATCAAAGAGACTTCCTGCTTGATTAACTTTCAAAATTGCAGCATTACATGATTTCATGTCTATGGCTTTTGATAGAATACCTTTGTTTGTAACAGTCAAATCATCTCCTGTAATCAAAGTATTTGGAAATTTAGCAGTTAATTCAGACATGTCTTCAAATGCTTCTTCGTGAACTGCATCTTCTGCATAAATTAATTTGAATTTCTCAATAATTTCTGCTGCAAAATCAATTTGCTCAGATGTTGAGTTTTCAAAACCTGCTCTATCATAAACATACTTTGATTTTTCTTCATTCCATTGTGTTGATGATGCAAAATCAACTCCCAATGATACTTCTTTTCCTAAAGTAAATCCTAAATTCTCACAAGCCTTTGCAGAAACTTCAAGTGCTTTTTGATTTTCTAATTTTGGTGCCCATCCACCCTCATCGCCTCTTCCGTTAGTAAAGTTAGGATCTTCTTTTTCTAAAACACTACGTAGTTCTTTGTGTACTGCCAAGTTTGTTTCAATTGCCTCTTCGATAGTTTTTGCACCTGTTGCACAAATCAAAATTTCTTGAATATCTGGTGTTCCTGGTCCTGCGTGAGCTCCTCCACCTAAAATATTTCCTAAAGGAAATGGAAACTTGAATGATGATTCATTTGATAGCGTTCTAAATAATGGTTGGTCAAGTGCTTTTGATGCTGATTCCATAGATGCAATTGTTACTGCAAAAGCAAGTGCGCCCCCAATTTCTGAATAGTTTGTTGAATTATCAAAACTTTTCAAAGTATCATGAATTCCTTTCAAATCAGATGACTCTAAGCCGATAAATTTTTGAGAATTTTCTTTTAAAACTTGAAGACTCTCTTCAGGCTTGCCGTTACGAAAACTTACGGCCTCGTATTTTCCAACACTTGCACCTGATGGGGCACAAACTCGTCCTAAGAATTTTCCATCAGACTCAACATCTACTTCGATTGTTTTACTTCCTCGACTATTGTATAGAACACGTCCTTCAATTGAAGTGATCTTGGCCAAGTTATTCTAGCTCAGACTGAACTTCTTGTTTTCTTCTCTGAATTGCTTCATAGAATGGAATTACTTGTTGAATTGTTTCAACAGTAGTTAGTAACATCCTTCTGCAACAGTATCTCTCAACTCCAACAGAATCTAGAGTTTTCTCTGGATCTTCTCCAGCTTTGATTTTATTTTGATAATCATCATATTTGTCAGCAATTAGATTTCCACATGTAAAACATCTAACAGGAATTAACATACGAACGAAAAAGTAATCAAGGATTATAAAAACCATACATGGAAAATTCTTTGCGGGCGTCGCCCAGCCTGGCCAAAGGCGCTAGCTTGAGGGGCTAGTCTCTCAGGAGTTCGTGGGTTCAAATCCCATCGCCCGCATACAAACTTTGAAAATTATTTCTCGAATTTTTTGAGTGTTTTAATTAGTTCAGTTCTTCTCTTCTCTTCAGTAATTGCGGATCTAACATCATCAACTAGAATTCTGTTAACATCAATTTTTCTTCTAGCTTCCTTTACCACTTTATCGTACATTGAGAAAGTATAAAGTTGGAGATACAAGTTTTCCATTACCTCGAAAACTCTTGTGGCTTCATCAATCTCACCAATTCTAATTTTATCAAATACCATTCTCTTTAATTCTCCGATACAATCTAGTAATCCTAAAACATATGATTCTGGCATTACTCCTAATTTTTTGTCTGATGGAATTTCTTTTTTTTCTACAACTGCAATCAGACATGCAGCCTCAACAAATTCTTGCTCAGGCGTAATGATGTATCTTCTAAGATCTCCTGTTGCTTTTTTCTTGTATTTTTTTAATAGTGATTCTGCTTTTTTCAGATTAATTTTTCCTGTCTTTGTATCATTTTTGTGAACTGCAATTATTGATCTACTGCAAAGAACAATTATCTCTCTGGTATTTTTTAGTAAAAATTCTCTTGAATCTTGAGTGGTTCCTAAAGTTTTTGAAATTTTGTTTAATGATGGTTTCACATTCTTTAATGTCATATCTGATGTTCGTAATAACCCGGATAAAGCCGTTTTCTAAACTCTTATTTTGGATATGATTCTCACGTAAATTATGGAAATAACAGTTGAACAAATGTACAATATTGAAAATAAAGGTCATGATATGGGATTTTTAAAAAAATTCATGATGGAAAATGCAGGTGCTGCTGCAGTAAAGAGATTAGTTGAAAAACTTGGAAGTGTAGATTCAAAAAATATTTTGATTTTTGTTGGTATGGGAAATAATGGCGGTGATGGATTAGTAATGGCTCGTCATCTTGCTGGATATGGTGCCAAAGTAACTGTGATGCTTCTTGGAAATCCTGAAAAAATTAAAACCGAAGAAAGTAATTGGAATTGGTCTATTTTACAGAAAATGCCTTCTGTAAAACTAATGACTGGCGGTTCAACTGATTTTGATTTCAAACCTGATGTAATTGTTGATGGAATTCTAGGAACTGGTATATCTGGAGAAATTAGAGAGCCATATGCCTCAGCAATCAATTACATCAATGAGACTGATTGTTACAAATTTGCTGTTGATGTTCCATCAGGATTGGATCCCCAAACTGGAGAAACCGCAAATATCTATACAAAATGCGATATGACTGTAACATTTCACAAAATGAAACAAGGAATTCCAAAAAGAAAGGATTTGACTGGTGAATTATTTGCAGAAAAAATTGGAATTCCTCCTGAAGCTGAGGAGGGAATTTTGTGATAGTTCATCAAATCCAAGTTGGAAACATGCAAAATTTTTCTTACATTGTTGTAGATGAGAATACAAGCGAATCTATCATAATTGATCCATCTTGGGATCTTATTGAACTAGAGATGGTAATCAAGGAAAATAATTTGAAAATAAAATACATAGTAAATACTCACCATCACTTTGATCACACTATTGGAAATGAAGCAATGGCAGAATCCACAAAAGCTCCTATTATACAACATGAGAATTCTGAATTGAAACATGACATTACAGTAAAAGATGGAGATGTCATAGAATTTGGAAATTCAAAACTAACGGTACTTCATACTCCTGGTCATTCTAAGGATAGCATTTGTCTTATAGGAGATGGAAAAATTTTCTCAGGTGATACTTTGTTTGTGGGAAATTGTGGTCGCATTGATTTGCCTGGTGGTAGTGCAAAAGAACTCTATCATAGCCTATTTGATGTTCTTTATTCATTAGATGATAATTTGGTGATGTATTCTGGGCACAATTATGGCCATAAAGAGACTTCTACTCTGGGACAAGAAAAGATCACTAATATGGTAATGCAAAAGAGAACAGAACAACAATTTCTTGATATGATGGGTTAGTGATTTTTTGGAAGATTTTGAATTATCTGGAAATTCTGAACTTGCTCAAAATTTCATTGATTCTGTAAAATCTGGAAGATTTCTTTTTTCATTTGTGATCTCCTATACTGAAACCTCTGAAATTCCTGGAATAACTTTTGCAGGTGCTGACAAAGACTCCATTCAATATACTCCTCCTGCTGATGCAGAATACCTGCATTATGGATATTGTAAAACTATTGATAAAATTCCAATGACTCCTGATGGCAAGCCCACTCCTGGATTGTTAACTAAAACTGCTCTTGAATCTGCAAGTATTTCTCATTTGACAATTAATGCTGGAAGTAAAATCACACCAAAGTTGCCTTTTATTGAATCTGGTTTGCCCTTTGGAAAAAATATTTCAGTTGAGGATGCAATGAATGACACAATAGTATCTCATGCAGTTGAATACGGACAAATTCTTGGAAGAAGTTTAGCATCATTAACTGATTGTTTGATGATTGGCGAATGTATTCCTGGTGGCACAACCACTGCATTAGCATTGCTAAAGGCATTGGATTTTAATGCAAAGGTCAGCTCAAGCATCCCTGATAATCCTGTTGAATTAAAAAATAAAATTGTAACATCTGCACTTGAAAGAGTTGATTCAGAACACCCATACAGTATTGTTGCTAAGATTGGTGATCCAATGATTCCTTTTGTTGCTGGAATGTTAAGCTCTGCATCTAGCGTATCTAAGGTAATGTTGGCAGGTGGAACGCAAATGGCTGCAGTTCTGGCTTTTGCATCAAAAATTGGATTTAATGAAGAAAATACTGCAATTGGAACCACATCCTACATTACAAATGACAAAACTGCAAATTTCAAAGAACTCGTTAATGATATTGCAGATATTCCCATCATTTCTGTTGATCCAGGCATGAAAAACTCCAAATTCTCTGGGCTCAAGGCGTTTTCGGAAGGATTTGCAAAAGAAGGAGTTGGTGCTGGTGGTAGTATCATTTCCTCAATGCTAAAAACTGGTAATGATTCTGAAACCTTTTTGAGTTTAGCTGAAAAAGAGTATCAACGATTGTTTACTTGACTGTAACTGATTTTGCAAGATTTCTTGGATAATCCGGATCAGCATCTTTCTCAAGTGCTGCATAATATGATAACAATTGGATTGGAATTATCTCTGAAATTGGATATAACACTTCACTAATTTTTGGCATTTCAATCCAATGATCATATACATCACTTTTTACATCTGATACTCCAATAATTTTTGCACCACGAGCTTTGATCTCCCTTGCACTAGTGAGAGTGTCTGAATATGTTGAATCATTTGGATTGAGAATTATTACATATACTTTGGAATCCATTAATGCAAGAGGCCCATGCTTTAATTCTCCTCCTGCAATTCCCTCTGCATGAATGTATGTAAGTTCCTTAAGTTTTAGTGCCGATTCTGTTGCAATTGGATAATTAATTCCACGTCCTAAAATGTAAATGTCTGAAATTTCTTTCAATTCTTTTGCAATTTTTTGAATATTGGTTGGATTATCCAATGTTTTTGAAATTGATTTTGAAAACTCTTCAAAATTGATTGTAATGTCGTTATTGCTTAATTTTTGTACAATCTTGTAAAGGATTACAAGTTGTGATGTGAAACTTTTTGTTGCAGCAACTCCGATTTCTGGACCACAATTCAAACCAATTACAACATCTGCCTCTCTTGCAAGTGAAGATGTTAACATATTGACAATTGCAATAATCTTGCAATTTGCATTTTTTGCAATTTTTACTGCCTCTAAAACATCTGCGCTTTCTCCACTTTGAGAAATTGCTACTAGAATAGAATTTTCTTCAATAGCGTTTGGGTCAAACTGAAGTTCGCTAGACATGACTGATTCAGCCTTGATTTTTACATATTTTGACAAAATTTGCTTTGCAATTAATGCTGAATTGTAGCTTGTTCCACTTCCTGTGATGTAGATATTTTTTGCGTGTCTGATATACTCTGTCGCTTTCTCTATTTCACTAGCTGTTTTTTGTCCTGCTTTCAAAATTGTTTCAGGTTGCTCGTAAATTTCTTTTAATGTAAAGTGTGCATAATCACCTTTGTATGCATCTCCAAATTCTTTTGAAACCTTGGTAATTTCATATCCAACATACTCCCCATTGAAATCTGAAATTTGGAATTTATTTTTGTCAAACATTACAAAAGTACCATTTTCCATGTAAATTGCATTATCCGTAAATTCGATAAATCCTAAAACATCACTTGACAAAAAGAAATCTTCTTTTCCTACTCCAATAATTAGTGGTTCATGAAATCTTGCAGCTGCTAATTGTCCGTCTTCAAACATTGCAACAAATGCATAGTGTCCTTTTAGTTGTGAAACTGTTTTTAGAATTGTCTCTTTAACATCATTTGTTTGTTCATAATTTTTTTGCAGTAAATTAGCGATTATTTCACTATCTGTTTCACTTTTGAAAGTATATCCATCACTTTCCAATTGTTTCTTTAACTCTTCAAAATTCTCTATGATTCCATTATGAACAATTGCAATTTTTTCTGAATTACTAGGATGAGGATGAGCATTTACATCAGTAACCTTTCCATGTGTTGCCCATCTGGTATGACCAATTCCAACTCTTCCTGGCAGTGTTTCTAGTTGTACTTTTGAATTAACTTCTTGTACTTTTCCAGTTCCTTTTTTTAATCCAATTTGGTTTTCTGACTCTGTTGCAACTCCAACACTATCATATCCTCGATATTCCATTCTCTTTAATCCCTTTACGATTATGGGTGCTGCAGATTCTTTTCCGTAATAGCCGATAATTGAACACATAACTATTCTACCTGATATTTGGGGTTATTTACTGATAAGCCTAATTATTCTATCATTCTGTTGAAGAACTTTCATTCTTTGTTTCTTCAGCAGTAGCCTCAACTGTTTCTTCAGCAGTAGCCTCAACTGTTTCTTCAGCAGGGGTTTCACTTTTTGTTTTCTCTAAAACTTGTGGAATTTTTGATTCTGGTGCAAAATGAATACTGTTTTCTTCTTCAACTGTTACTGTGTATGATGGAATGTCTACTTTTCTTTCACCAATCATAATGTGACCGTGAATAACTGCTTGTCTTGCTTGATATGGTGTTTTGAATCCTAACTTCTTTGTAACAATAGTTTGCAATCTTCTTGCAAGTAAATCATTTGCAGTCAAGTTAAGTACGTCATCTAATGTTGCATCAGTGCTAACTAATCCTATTCTAGCAAGAGAATTCATTAGAATTGGTTCTTTTTCTGCTCTAACTTCTCGTCTTAAAGAAAGTAATGATCTAGCTTGTTGTCTAACACGTGATAATTCTGTATGTGCTTTCCATAATTCTCTTTTAGTTCTTAATCCAAATGTACCAAGAGTTTTCAACTCTTCCATTTTTAATTCATAATTAAGAGGTCTCTTTGGTTTTCTCCAAACTCTACGTGGATATTTTGGATCTCCCATTCAAAACACCTATTCTTTTTTCTCCTCTGCTGCTGGAGCTGCTTCTGCAGCTGGTGCTGCTGCGGCTGTTGGAGCTGCTGGTGCTGCTGCGGCTGCTGGAGCATCAGAAGAAGATTTCTTTGCAGGAGCTGCCATGCCACCTTTTGCAACACCGACTGCTCCTCCTTTTCTTCCAGACGTTCTAGTTCTCTGTCCTCTTACTTTTAGACCACTAAGATGACGATAACCTCTCCAACTTGCAGTAATTCTTTCTCTTTCAATATCATTTCTTAATGTAAATGGAATATCTGATGTTAACAAGTGCAAATCTTTACCAGTTTCAATATCTTTTCTTCTGTTAAGGAACCATGTTGGGAAAGTACCTTCAACTGGATTTGAAATCAGTTTTTCTATTGCTTGAACATTTTCATCAGTAAGGTGACCTATGTTGGAATTTGAATCAATTTTTAATGTGTCTAAAATTGCTGTAGCAAAGTTATACCCAATACCTTTGATCTGAGTAAGTCCTACGAGCATTTTTCTCTCTCCTGGGATATCGTTACCCACAATCCTAACAATGTGTCTATATTCTTGAGCACTCAAGTATTCCAAAATTCAAGGAAACCCCGATAAAAACCATGCTAGGCATCATTTTGGCTAACTTTTCATGTTTTGTGTAATGTGTGCTTGACTGTGAGTCTCTATTGGACTTGGTTATCTAAAATCCTCATCTTCTGTCCAATCGTTGCCTTGTACATTCCATTGATTACACTGACAGCACTTTTTGACCCCTCTTTGGGCATCAATATCGATGCAGAAACAATGCTCTCCTTTTCCTGATGGATCATTTAGGCACAGTTTTTGCATATTATGGTATGGGCTTTTTTCTTAATTATCTTATTGAATTTTGAAAAGTTATAAATTTCAAGATTCTCATACCAAATGAAATGGCTGATTCTTTTGATCGCGAAAAGGTTGTAGATTGTATGTTTGATCCAATTACATCTTCAATTATAGCAGAATTAGAAAATGGTACCAAATCATGTACTTTTTTGGCAGAACAAGTTTCAATACCTGAAACCGAGGTTTTAGAAAGATTGGCATATCTGATAGACCATGAATTTATCATCAAAAACACAAACGGTGAAAAATCAATGATTTCTGCAAATTCTGAAAAACTCACAAGTATTGTTGAAAATAATGATAACTTTGATCAAACCATTAGCAGTCTGGAAAAAATGGATAGTTATCTAAACTGATTTTTTCTTACTTTTAATTCTGTAAATTCCAGAACCAACTAGTCCGACCATTCCAATAATCAAAATATATGCTGAAAGAAAACTAAGTGATTTCTTTCCTGCATCTGGAAGTGGTCCAATTGCACCAAACACTTGGATATCTTCATTTGAATTAGTCTGAATAATTAATTTGTAATCTCCTGTATCTGCAATATCAAATTCTTCTTCGATAGTTTCTTCATCTACATTTTTTGAAACTATTTGATTATCAAAAGGATCTAATATTTTAGCTGAAACTGTATTTTCCTTAAACTCCATAACTTGTACTGCAAAAACTCCAATTGATGATTCTTCTGAATTAAACTCTCCTAAAATAGTCAGATCCTGACTTGAATTAATTTTTCCATTACCTTGGAAAACACCTTCTAGAATAATCTGATTTCCAGCTGCAAGTAAAATTAATCCAATTACAATTAATGCACCTGAAACAACTAGGATGATTCCAGCCTTTTGCATATTTTTGACATCTTTTTCTTTACTTTAAACCTAATTTTTCTAATTTCAAAATTTAGTCTTATTTAACAAAGTTAGATTGGGCTAAAAAAGTTAGCTCAGGTTAAATTTAAATAAAGAATTTCTGACCATGAGCTTGTTGCAAATCACACGTTCTAATGCTATGATTTTACTTGTATCGATAACTGTTG
>JACENB010000165.1 GCA_013867245.1 Nitrosopumilaceae archaeon | reverse complement strand
AATCTCTTGAATCTTTTTTTGTAGATTTCCCATCTTCTCTTGTTGGCCTTCGTTAAGACCAAATATCAAAAATTTTGCCCCTTTTTCACCAAAATGTCCTCTCTCATAGACTCTAAAATCTGAACCAAATCCAAATCCATCTTTTACAACATAGCCTCTATTTCGAAGATCACGGTATATCAGAAATTTAGTCAAAATTTCAGAATCAGTATTTTGACAAGCATTCATAAAAAAATCAAAATCAATTTGTTTTTTGCCTTTCTTGAGAACTAGTTTGTTTGTGTATAGAAGGTAGAGAGTCTCAAATTGTTTTAGGAATAATTTTTCTTGTTCAATTTCTCCATATCCCTTTAGTTCAAGTTCGTGAATCATATTCTTATCAGAGATGCAGGCTTGATCTGAAACCAATGTACCACTTACCAAAGGGGTTTCTTCCATGATGAAAAGAAAACCAAATGATTTCCATATAAGCATTGGAAAACACGAACAAATGTCTTCTAACCGTTAAAATATGGGCATTCAGGCGTTATCATATCATGCATGGAGCCAACTACAGAGAAGGCAATGGTCAAGTCTTTACCAGAAGAAAGTACATCAAAGGTAAACCACAAATTAAAATTGCAAAATTTCAAGGTGGTAAAAGAGGAACTTACCAGTATTGTGTACAATTATGCATTAATGAAAAAATGCAGTTAAGACATATGGCAATTGAATCAACTAGATTGGCAGCAAACAAAACACTAGAAAAAACAACTGGTGAATCAGGATACTATTCCAGACTTAGAATTTATCCACACAACATGTTAAGAGAAAATAAACAAATTGCAACTGCAGGTGCAGATAGAATTTCTGAAGGAATGAGAAGGGCATGGGGAAAAGCAACCAGTTTAGGTGCTAGAGTACAAGAAGGTCAATGCATCATGGAATTGTATGTTAATGGTGACAATCATTTGGCAGCAGCAAAAAAAGCACTCAAAAGTGCATGTGTAAAATTACCAGGAACACCAACAATCAAAGTAGTTGATTGGAATAAACCATCACCATAGATTTTCTAAATCAGATTTCCTGTTTTGAATATATTCTAAAAATTCTTCAAATTCAGGTTTTGTGGGTTCTCTATTCAAAATTCGTTTTGATTGATAATAAAATGCGTTATAGATTCTGCCAATAACAATTCCCAAAGCAAAAGATTTTGAATTATCAATATTTGACAACATGGAAATTAATTGTTTAATGTCATCTTTGTTTGAAATTGTTTCTTGAATTTTTTCATCAATCTTTTTTAGAAGAGTTTCATCCATGATGATTCTTCATTAAAATAGTTAAAAACAGTTTAATATCCAAATTCAGCCTCTAGGTTTGTTGCAGTTATAGTACAGTCTGGTTAGTACTCGTGCTTGCCAAGTACGTGACCCGGGTTCAAATCCCGGTAACTGCACCATTTATTGATTTTTAGGGACAAGAGCAGATTTTATGATTTCTAACGCATCATGTGCTTTTTCAGGTCTTGGTAATTGAATTGCAATTACGTTATCTTTACCATATTGGGATTCAGGAGAATTTAGTACAAACATAGAAGTGTTGGCAAGTGTTTCAAAAAATTTCAAATCAGTCTTTGCATTTACTAGGAATTTTTCAGAGATATTTCCAATTGAAAAAGTCAAAACTACTTCGACAAAGACATTTCCCAATCCATCTTGTAAGATATTCAAATCAGTGTTTACTGCAAATGGTTGTCCTTCAACTTTGGCTCTAATGTTTTCATATCTTTTTGCATCAATTACTATGCAAGGAGTATCTTTTCCTTCAAAATCAAAAGTTGTAATGCCAGAATGCACTTGCTCTAGCATTCGTTTTAGTTCATCAGACATTGTCTTTTTCTAATTTGTGTACTACTTGATCTCCAGCTTTTACTAGGAATGGTGAAAGAAATGCAGTAATTATTGAGATGATACCTATCAGAGGGAATAAGAAAGCACTGACTGCACCAATATCAACACCTGCCTTTACGATTACAATTGAGAACTCTCCTCTAGGTGCGCCTAAGGTAAATGCTGAACGAAGTGATTTTGCACGCTTTTGTCTGAACAAAATATTTCCAATCATGTTTCCTCCAAACTTCATACCTGTGGCAACTGCAATTAATGCAATTGCAATCCATATGTAATCTCCAATTTGGGAAACATCCATCAATGCTCCAACTGAGATAAAGAAGATTGCAACAAACATGTCTTTAATTGGACTAGAAAGTAGTTTTGCGACTTCGGCAGATTTTGATTCTGCTACTAAAACACCTGCCAAAAAGGCACCAATTGCGACTGATAATCCCACAATATTTGCAAACAATGCATAACCAAAGCAAACACCTAGAACGCTAAGAAGTAAAATTTCACGATGTTCTGCAGCAGCAACTCTATCAATTAGTGGAGGAATGACACGGGTTCCAACAGTAAATGTTCCAACAATTAATCCAGTTGCAACTAGAACAACTAGAACTATTGATTCTATAGAAACTGAACCAACTAAGGCAACTGATTGGAGTGATGAGATCAAAATAACTGCAATGACGTCCTCAACAATCAAAATACCCAACACAAGAATTGATGATTCTTTTTTGATCTTTCCCATATCTTCTAAAATTTTGACAATAATTGCAGTACTAGAAATTGATAATGCTGCAGAGATGAATAATGCATCCATGAACTCCAATCCCAAAGCAGTAGCAGTGTAAAATACCACACCTAACGTTGAGAATAATCCAATAGTTCCAACTCCAACTGCAACTCGCCCTATACTACGAATTTTTGCATATGGGAATTCAATTCCAATTACAAACAAAAGTAAAATCACACCAATCTCAGCAAAAAGATTCAACGCAGAGATATCAGATAAAATTCCAACGCCATCTAGAACATCAGAAGAGGGTCCACCTTCAGGCAACACCCAAGACCAAAATGGAGAAAGAGGTCCAATTATCATTCCTGCAAAAAGATATCCAATGATTAATGGTTGTTTGATTTTGAAAAATGCAAGAGTGACTACTGCACCAATAATCATGATAAAAGCCAAATCAGTAACAAATGATGTGTGTGGAAGTTCTGGAGTAATCTTTTCAATTAAACTAGAAACGGTGTTGTTTAGTGAGCTTTGGATCCCACTTGGATTTAGTTGAAGTGGAATGTTTTGCATATTTTCAGTTAACAAATTTGTTTAAAAATCATTGCGGATTGAAAATTCGAAAATAAAATTAGAAAAAATGCCAATAATTGAATACAGGCTCAAAAGGATTTCAAAATGTTAATCTCTTTATTCCTAGCATAAAATCATCATAATGCAGAGTGATGATTAGGTCAACTGAATAAAATGTAGAGATATGACCTGGGGTATCTGACTGCATAATTGGTTACGTTGTCATTACCTTGATATTAATAGTACGGTACCATACCGTACTATATGATTCAATGTGAATATTGTACAAGAGGTTTTATCGAAACAGCAAATGGTTTGGCTGAAAAGACCTTTCACGAGTTGCTTCACGAACCAGAAGTTGTAAACAAGTAACTCTTTACATTTTTTATTTTAGACCTAACTTTTTTATCGTTAAATTTCATTTCAATGGATATGGCTACTAAAACTGTAAAGAAAAAAGATACAAAAAAAGAAACAAAAAAAGTTGTAAAAAGAGAACCTAGTCCATCGGTTTTACTAAAAAAAGTAGCATCAGTATCAGATTCTAACAAAGCATTACAAAAAGAGATCAAAGTAATGTCAAAAATATTTGGAGAAAATCAAAAAGTTCTAGTTTCCATGAAAGGTATGATTGACTCTTTAACAGTAGCGTTAGAGCATATTCAAAAACAATCAAAGCAACTCAACATAATTGAGGATGACACACAAAAGCTATACGCAGGACTAAACCAAGTCAGAACTCAATCAAATATGGTAGATAAGATAAACAATCAAACTGCAAAATTGCAAGAGGAAATTAACAGAATTTCAGAAATACAAAAATCAACAAAAACTCAAGAAATTTCTCAGCAAGTAGAAGACAGTATGAATTCTATTAGGAATAATTCACAGATGATAATCAAAATTGCTCAAAGAATAGATGAGGTAAGAGATGATCTTAGAAAAGTTTCTGGAAAGACTGACTCGTTCTTAGAAGTTGGTTCAGAGATGGATAAACTGAAAAACAGTATTGATGAGATTTCAGGAAAAACTGCAAAGCTTGAAACAGGC
Source organism: Nitrosopumilaceae archaeon (assembly GCA_013867245.1). The sequence continues at coordinate 1,168 of JACENB010000165.1, read as the reverse complement.
TCTCAGATTATTGAGAGTCTAAAACAAGAGCTCTCAAAAATTACTGAAGGAGTTGCAGATAACTCCAATCTTAATTCCGAATTAGAGGCAATCAAAGTAACAATTGATGCCATATCAACAAAGGCATCAAAGATTGACTCTCTTGGAGGGGTAATTGATGGCCTAAAACAACAATTTGAGACAATTGCCTCAAAGGCCGGTTCAGTCAATAATTTGAGCCTAGAATCAATTAAAGAACTGGCAGGCAAGATTGACAGAATTGAGACTGAAATAGGAGCGCTCTCACACAGAGCAGATTCAACTGCATTTGTAGGGGAAGGGCTAAAATCGGTTCAAGAAGACCTCTCAGATTTCAAACAAAGTGTATTTGATAAGACAAACAGCATAGAGCAAAAAATCTCGTCAGCTTCAGACATGATAAAAAGACAAGATGCAGCATCTGCAGAATTTCATAAAAAAACTGAAAAATTATTTGAAGAGATGCAATCTGTTAGAAGTGTCACAAACAAGGCTTCAGATGATTCATCAAAAGAGATGATGGCGTTGTTAAAACTCTCTGAATATCAGTCAAACATCAGAATGAATGCTGAATCAAAATACGGTGAAGCAAAAGACTTGGAAAAGATGGCATCTCAGACTGCAGAAATTGTAAACCTATTTGATAGAATTTCAATAGAGTCAGGAGAAAAGATTCCATTACCACATGAAGTAAGACAATGGGCTGTAAGCAAGATTCTTGATTGTGCAGACAAGTGGGAGATTAGATTCAGTGATGTCTATTCAATCTTGACTAATGAGATAGGACGAGACTTGTTAAAAGAATCAGTTAGAATTCAGCAGATTAGAGATATCTATGGTATAAGAGCTGTTGATGAGATTAGAAAAGATCTAAATATTTCTTAGACTCCAACTTCATCTGCTTCTTTGAGTTGTTCTTTCTTTCTTTTCAAAGCAGCAAAGATTCCTAATAATGCAGCAATCCAAACTGTTGTAAACATTAGATTTGCAACACTGACATACATGTATGGAGTTGCATCCATGATGTTGGTTTTGATGAGAAGAGCCCTATCACTAACATCCATCATTCCAGTATGATATGCAGAGCTGTCTTTTGGAACGGTAGCAATCTTATCAACGCTTGCAAGCATTGTATCTAGATTTTCTTGAA
>JACENB010000112.1 GCA_013867245.1 Nitrosopumilaceae archaeon | reverse complement strand
ATGGCACATGAATCATTTGAAAATAATGATGTTGCTGAATTTATGAATGAACATTTTGTAAACATAAAAGTTGATCGTGAAGAACGTCCTGATATTGATGATATTTATCAAAAAGTTTGTCAAATAGCTACGGGTCAAGGTGGTTGGCCACTGAGTATTTTTCTTACACCTGATCAAAAACCATTCTATGCTGGAACATATTTTCCTGTTTTGGATTCCTATGGACGTCCTGGATTCGGAAGTATCTGTAGACAATTAGCACAAGCTTGGAAAGAGAAACCAAAAGATGTTGAAAAATCTGCAGAGAGTTTTCTTTACGCATTACAGAAAACTGAAAAAATTACAACTCCCTCAAAATTAGAACGCACTTTACTTGATGAAGCTGCAATGAATTTATTCCAACTGGGAGATCCTACTTATGGAGGATTTGGTTCTGCTCCTAAGTTTCCAAATGCTGCAAATATTTCATTTCTATTTAGATATGCAAAAATGGCAAATTTATCAAAATTTAATGAATTTGCATTAAAAACTTTGAAAAAAATGGCAAAAGGTGGAATTTTTGATCAAATTGGAGGAGGGTTTCACAGGTATTCAACTGATACAAAATGGCTAGTGCCTCATTTTGAAAAAATGCTCTATGACAATGCTCTCATGCCTGTAAATTATTGTGAAGCATATCAAATTACCAAAGACCCATTTTATCTGAATGTTTTACAAAAAACTCTTGATTTTGTTTTACGTGAAATGACTTCATCAGAGGGAGGATTTTATTCTGCTTATGATGCAGATTCTGAAGGTGTAGAAGGAAAATTTTATGTTTGGACTAAACATGAGATTAAAGAAATTCTTGGTGATGATGCTGAAATATTTTGTCTTTATTTTGACGTAACTGATGGTGGAAATTGGGAAGGAAATAGTATCCTTTGTAATAATCTTAATACTTCAACAATTGCATTTAATTTTGGAATATCTGAACAAAAGGTTCATGAAATTATAGATTCTTGTTCAAAAAAATTATTAAAAGTAAGATCAAAAAGAGTTTCTCCTGGATTAGATGATAAAATTCTAGTTTCTTGGAATTCTTTGATGATAACTGCTTTTGCAAAAGGATATCGTGTTACAAATGACATACGATATCTAAATGCTGCCAAAAATTGTATTTCTTTTATTGAAAAGAATTTGTTTGTTGATGATAATCTATTAAGAACTTACAAAAATGGTAATGCAAAAATTAATGGTTATCTTGAAGATTATTCTTATTTCATTAATGCTCTATTGGATGTATTTGAAATTGAACCTAATCAAAAATATCTTAAACTTGCATTGAAATTAGGTACTCATTTAATTGATCATTTTTGGGATTCAGAAAATAATAGTTTCTTTATGACTTCTGATAATCATGAAAAACTAATCATTCGTCCAAAGAGTAATTATGATTTATCTTTGCCTTCAGGAAATTCTGTTTCGTCATTTGTAATGTTAAGACTATATCATCTATCTCAAGAACAATCTTTTCTTGATATTTCCATTAAAATTATGGAATCTCAGGCACAAATGGCAGCAGAAAACCCATTTGGATTTGGATATTTGTTAAATACACTTTCTGTATATTTGGAAAAACCTATTGAAATAACTATTATAAATTCTGAAAATTCTGAAATTTGTAATTCTCTATTTACAACTTATTTGCCTAGTTCTTTTATGGTGACCATTGAAAATTCTGAACAATTGAATGCTCTTTCTGATTATCCTTTCTTTTCAGGTAAATCCTTTGAAGATCAAACTTCTGTCTTCATTTGTAAAAATTTTTCTTGTTCTTTGCCATTACATACTTTAGATGAAGTAAATTCAGAACTTTAGATTTTTTTTAAATCTACATTTATGGTGTTTCCAACTTGTGGTCTTCCCATTCCATCATATCTTGATTTTGGCATTGCAATTGTAATTTGTGTTTGTTGATATGATTTCATATTTACAGTTGGCTGAGCTTGTAAAATTGCTTCTAATAGCGGCATTACTTGTTCTTTTGTTTCTGTATCCAATTTTTTGGATACGTTTTCAATGATTAATTGTTTTTGGGAAATTGGTTCAGTTGATACATTTTCAATTAATGTTAATTGTATAATTTGTCCATTGTCTACTATCTGTGTAATTTTGAATTCATTTGTTGCTGACATAAATTATTGATTTTATCTTAATGATTTATCTCTAACGAATTGAAAAATAGAGTGCAATTACGGCTGTTGCTATTGCAGCTGTTACCCCTAGACTAAAAATGATTTTACTACCGTCAATATTCATAATTTTATCATTTCACAATTCAAATTAAACTGTACTGCAAATTTCTACTATTTTACTTACATTTTTAGCTATTTTTATGCCTAATTTCTTCTCATTCTGTTTCATTATTTGATTGGTTATCTGTTTTCCTTTGAGATGAAATTGCTTTTTTGATTTCTGGTGCCTTCTGTTTTATCATTTCATTAAATTCTTTGATATCTTCTAAACTTGCTGTTTGCTGCTGATTTTGATAAGCTTGAAGGAATCCTGAATATACACATCCTGTAATTATTCCAAATGCAGTATCTTGAACTGATTCTATTTCCGGACGAAATTCTTCTGCAATTTCCCTATATGACTCTGATTCACTAATGTAGTATTCAATCAAGCTATTGATAAATTCTTTATTTTCTTTTGCGATTGTCATGATCTTATTTTGATTCCTAGTTTATTTAATTATCTTTTTTTAATCTGATAAATTTATGTAAACCGAGATTTTATGTCTAGTATTGCTAGAAAATTTATCTCCAGAACTTCGAAAAACTTTGAGACAAATAAAGAAACAAACTTTGGCATTACAATCTATTCGTAATCTAAATAAAATTCAAAAATCTGTATGGCTAGAAATGGCTACTCGTGAAACTGGAATCCAAGTCGATCGAATATGTTGTATCAACAAACCTGTTAATCTTACAATATTTCATGTTGGAGATTCAAAGTCTTCTGTATTGCTTTGCAACTATCATTCTAAACAAAAATATTTTTTAAAAGATATTTTTGAAATAAAACCGCTAGATGAGAATTTGGTAAATTCCCATACTATGTAATTAGAGATTTATTTAATTAACTAATTTCTTTAAATTGTAATCTAAAAATAGTATTAATTCTTAGTTTTGATATGGATTTAAATGAAATTCTTACTAAGGAGAGAGATTCCTTAAGGGATGAAAATATTGAACTTAGAAAGAGAATTCACCAACTTGAAATTTCGTTACAAAAAGCATTAGATATGCTAGAAAATGATGATTAAATTTTCATTTTCATGCCTGAAATCTTTTTCTAATTTTGTTTTCAAATAAAAGTTTAGTAATTAGTTTTAATTGAATATTTTTCTTGGGAAACTGGAAATTAGATTTTGAGGATGGATATTATAGAATATTTGATTCTTCCAAATTAATTACTGGATACTTTGATCCTGATTATGGTAATTTATCCTCATCTGAAAATCCAGATGATGTAATTCTATCAAAAATTAAAAATCATGATAAAATATCTGGTGGAATGATCATGATTCCTCTTGTTAAATTCAAATTATTTGATACTGATTTGAATACTAATTTATCTAATGTTCAACAAAATGTATCTAGAGTTTCTGAACATCTTCAAAAATGGGGTAATTTTTTATCGAAAATAAATAATTCTTCTCACTTTATTGGAATTTCTCATACTGATCAGGACATGTTGACAATTACATTTCCTATAAAATTCTCTGAACTGACCCCTCTTGATAACTCTGATTTGATCAAGCAACTTTCTCCCACTTTGAAATTATTGGAAGATTCTGATTTATTATGATGACATTTTTATCTATGGCATATGTTCTTTTTTCCACTCTTCAGCTTTATTATTACAATTAAACCATTCAATTTCTATTTCACTAGAATCAAATTCTCCTGATTCGTTTTTAAATTGTTCATTGCATTGTTTTTTCATTTTTTCTGAAACTTGTAAAACTTGTTGTGGTGATACTCCTTGTGGTTCTTCAAATTTTTCTCCTCCGACATAATGTTTTATTCCTACTTTTGCTGTTTGAAATTCAACTAATCCTAAATTCTGATACTCATATGCTTCTTGAATTAAAGTATCTGAACGAATTTTGGAGGCTTCGTTACCTGTTTTAATCCAATCAATAAATTGTAAATCGCTTTCAAGTTGAGTTTCAGCTGACATTTTCAATAATATGACTGAACTTTGAAATAATTCTGGTGGTGTCAATTTGTCATATTTTGATATAATTTTTTGAAAATTATCTATATGCTCTTCATAAAATTTCAATAATTCTTCTTTTGAAATGTCTCCTTCTGCCCATTTGGTCTTTTCAGAATAAAATTTATTTTGAATTTCTGAAAGTTCATTCTCAATTTGACTTAATTCATTTCCAAATTGCAATCCTTTTTGTTTTGTAGTATCCACTGAATAATTATATGCAATTATTGCACCAATAATTATTATTGCAATACTGAGAATTATGATGTTTTGAATTTTCTTTTTTTTCAAAGGTAATCTATGTAATTTCCATCTTCATCTAATTTTAATTCTATAGTAAATTCTGTACCGCTGATAAATGAATCATTTCTAGTAGTTCTGACCCTTGCCACAACTAACTCATAAGGCCATATTTCAATCACAATTTCTCCTACTTTTGCTTTAGGTGTTTCTGTAATCTCCATATCTTCACGTTTTACCCCGTGTCTTTCTAACATGTGAATCGAATGATCCAATAATGGTTCAGGATTATTGTAATTTAGTACCCATACGGTTCCTTCATATTCAATTTTCTGCAATTTGAAACAATCCTGATTAACTCATATAACAATTATTCCTTTGTTATCCTTTTTATCGTGCATAAATTCATTTTTTGCCTATTTCTGATAATTTGATAAAAATTATGCCCAAGAAAAGATCTTTTTTGTTTTTTCTTCAATTCCAAAGAATATTCCTAATGTCACCCTATCTGAATTGCCTTGAATTTTATTTACTTCGTGAAGATAATTGGGATTAATTATAACTAAATCTCCTAATTCTGGTTTGATTGTATCTACCGTTGTATTTCTTTTTACAATTGGGTTATATCCAAACTCTACTTCCCTATGTTTCTCTAATTTTTTTTCCCATTGTTTATTGTATATTGATAAATTTCCGCCTTTTTCTGTTTCTTGTAAGTGTAAAACACATGATAATTGTTTATTTATTTTCGATACTTGATACTCTACACCTTCATAACTTACATTGTCTTTGTGCAATGGAATTGATTTGCCCTTTGTGTGTCGTCTGATAGTGCATGATGCATAATTTCTATGATTTTCTTTAGTTTCTGAAATTTCATAATTGGGGAAAAATTTTGATATTGTTGTTTTAATTTTATTAATTGGATCCTCTA
>JACENB010000078.1 GCA_013867245.1 Nitrosopumilaceae archaeon | reverse complement strand
GCGAGAAACTTTCAGAGATTCCAGTTGGTAGCATTGTAAATGTTAGAAGCGAGACCTGGATACAGTTTGCAGCAGACCAGAGCACTAACGAAACACCATACACATACTATATCCAAATCAAGGAAGCTGGAACTGGCAAAGTAGAATACATTGGAAAAGATGATGGACGATTCATTGGAACAGGCCTTCAATATCCGACAATAGACTGGATGCCAAAAAACAGCGGACTCTATTTCCTTGAGACATTTGTCTGGGACAGAAATAATATCCCAATAGCAGAGCAGGGTCCATTTGTTCTAATTAACGTCCAATAGTAAGTTTATTTTCAAAGAGACCCAATTATTGACATGTCCCGATTCTCTCTATCTGCAATGGGTGGTACATTTGATATCATCCACAGAGGACACATCACACTTCTCTCAAACGCATTTGAGATTTCAGACAAAGTAATCATTGGATTGACCAGCGATGAGTTTGCAAAAAAACGCGGAAAGACTCTGATTAACAACTATGAGAAAAGATTGGCAAATCTAACTGAGACAATCTTCAAAGAATTTCCAAAAGCTTCATTTCAAATCAGTAAACTCGATAATGACTTTGGACCTGCTGTCTTGGAGCCAGAAGTAGAAGCACTGATTGTAAGTGATGAGACAAGCAGTCAGGGAGATGCACTAAATGATTTGAGGGCAAAAAAGAATCTCTCTCCAGTCAAAGTCATAACGGTTCCAATGCATCTGGCAAAAGACGGAACACGAATATCTACTACCAGAATCAAAAATTCTGAGATTGATTCAGAGGGAAACTTGTTATCAGTTGACAAGTAGCTTGCACAACTTTGAGTAATTGCAATAAAACAAAATTCCAAGATTGAGGCTCATGCCAATCATACCACATATGATGAAGAAGATAGACACTGATGTCTCTAATCTAAAGCAGGGATTGCATCCGCAGAATCTGTCATACTGGTATGACAAAATAATCAAAGAAACAATTGAGATGGCACCTCCATGGCTTCAGGACAAAATCAAAGTTCACCAAGACCCAATACTTTTGATGAAATTTAATTTGGATATCTCAAAACGTGCAGTTCGTTACTTTATGATTGCAGTTGACAATAATTTAGATGACATGCCATATTCAACAAGATTGTATTTTCTCAAAGTTCAAGAAATAATGTCCACTGAAATGGACAAGTCTCTAGTTTGATTGAATTTTTTTCCTAGGCACAAATCCAAGCTGTAAGTATCTATATGCAATAAATTCCTCATAATCATCCATGGAACTTTACAGATCAAAGTATTCTGATAAGAAAAAGTCTGGAGGAGGACGCAAAAGAGACGATGCAAGTCGTTCTTTTAGAAACTCCCGAAATGACAGACGAGACTCTGGAGATGACAGATACTCTAGAGGTAGAAGAGAATCTGCAACAGTAACTTGTGCTGATTGTGGTACAGAATGTGAAGTTCCATTTGTCCCAAGAAGTAACAAACCAGTTTACTGTAATGATTGCTTTAGAGAAAGCAGACGCGAAGACTTGGGAGACGACAGATATTCTAGAAACGAAAGAAGAGAACCTCGTCGTGATGACAGAAGAGAGTCTCGCAGAGACGACAGATTCTCTAGAAAAAGAAAAGAATCTGCATTTGTAACTTGTGCTGATTGTGGTACAGAATGTGAAGTTCCATTTGTTCCAAAAACTGACAGACCTGTTTACTGCAGTGATTGTTTCAAACAAAACAAACCACAAGACAATGAATATGAGAAATTTTCCAGAGACGACAGAAGAGAGTCTCGCAGAGATGATAGAGGTTCAAGATATTCCAGAGACGACAGAAGAGAGTCTCGCAGAGATGATAGAGGTTCAAGATATTCCAGAGACGACAGAAGGGAATCAGGTAGAGATAAACCTAGAAAACTAGATAAAATTTCAAAAAAGCGAGAGAGCTTTTTCAGTAATGGTTCTGATAAATTCTATGCCACAATAAAAGAAAAATTATTTGAAATTTTGGGAGGCAAAGTTTGCTCTAGTTGTGGATTCAAAGATGAAAGAGCTTTGGGATTTAGTCCTGTTTCTGATGATTCTTCTTTTGATGAAATTGGACGTGGTGGCGCTGCCTCCTCATGGGGAAAGTACATCTCAGACCCAGATTTGGCAAGAGAAGAACTCAAGGTATTGTGCTTGAATTGCAATGAAATCAGACAACCTATTGCAAAACCAAAAGAACAAAGATCACAACCTAAACGTAAAAAAAGTAAATTTTTCCCAAGATGATCCAAAATCATCCCTGAGAATGTATTAACACTTTAATTATAATAATTTAGAAATTAAATCATGAATAGTGATCATAAGGCATTAGGTCTTGCTTTAATTGCAGTTGTTGGAGTTATTGCACTCTGGGTTGCATTTGGTGCTTAGATTCATCCTTTAACAATCTCTACTTGATTCTCGAGAATCTTGGTTGAGATAATTTTGTGTTCTTTGTCAATTATTGATTGAGCAAAATCTGCAAACTTTTCTACATTAGATTCGTCTTCAAGCAAAACGCTGTGGGCTGATTTGTCCTTTAATGATACAACTAGTTCGTTTTTTACAATATTTAGAATTCCAGTGATGAAGGTTTCATTTCCATCCTTGATGAAAATTAAACTGGCTAGCTTCTGAGCCTCGTATTTGTCCTCGCAGGAGATTGTTATTTTCATTTGTTTTCAAAAAGAAATTCGTCTATCTTGTCTTTAGCTTTTTCGCGATTCTCTTGGTGTACTGCTAGAAATGCATTCATCTTTTCAATCAAGATTGCTTTTAGTTCTCCAGAAAGCATTTTTCCAGATTTGTAATCTTCGTAGATTGATTTTAGTTTGTTATCGTCTGGTTCAAAGAATATTCTAAGATACTGATATGATACATCTATGTCAGGGTTTCCTCCAAGCTTTCTATGTTCTTCAACACTTGTTTGTCCACCTGAAAATGCGTGTTTGTTAATCTTCTTTTTTACGACGTTTGGTGCGTCTGTTGTGTAAACAGTACTGTTCTCATTTGATGCTGACATTTTTCCTCCAGGTCCTTCTAATCCCGGAATCATTATGTTGTGAATTAGTGCTGGTTTTGTCTTTCCAATTTTTGGCGCAATATCTCTTGTTAATCTAAAGTGAGGATCTTGGTCAACTCCCAAAGGAATCAAAACTGGCTTGTCTTCAATGAAGCATGGTGCCGACTGGAGTGATGTGTAAAAGATCATTCCAATATTGGTGTCGTTTGTAAATCCAAATGTAGCTTTTGTGTTTGAAAAATTAATTTTCTTTGCAACTTGAGCTGCAATTGGGTATAGTGTTTGGATGTTTCTTGTGTTAATGATTATCTTTGTTTTTTCTGGTTTGAAACCTAGTGCAATAAAGTCAAGTGCATTTTCATATGCAAAGTTTCTTGTCTCCTCTAATGTTAGATTTTGTTTTGAGAAAAACTTCTCATCATCAGTTAACTGAAAGTACATGTTGACATCAAATTTTTCTTGCAGCCATTTTGCAAAGACCCATGGGACCAAGTGACCAATGTGGGTATGGCCTGAAGGACCTCGTCCCGTATACAGGAAGAACTTGTTGCCTTTATCATAATCATCTAAAATTCGATTCATCTCTCTGTGAGAGAAGAATATTCCACGTCTGAGCATGAAATGATCCTCTCCAGTGACTTTCTTGATTCGCTCTAGCAACTCCGGAGAAATCTTTTGAGTGCCAAATTGCTTGATTAACTTGTCATAATCGATATCTCCTTCGACGTGCCAAGGAGTCACAACAAAATCGTCAGCTGACATTCAAATTGACTTAGGTTAAGGTTTAAAAAGTCTTTTTCGAAGTTTTGGTGTTGTCACAGGTCTTTCACGATATTGAAAAAAAAATTATCACATCACTAAAAGACAACGCAAAGCAAACTCCTGAAAATCTTGAAAAATCTACAAAACTTTCACCTGATCAAATTCGACGTGGAATTGAATGGCTGAAACTAAAAGAACTTGCAAACGTTGCTGAATCAAAATCAAGCATTGTCAGCTTGGGAAAAAATGGCAAAGAATCACTTGAGAAAGGACTGCCTGAAAGACGACTATTAGATTTGCTAAAGACAAAATCAAAACTATCTGATTTACAAAAAGAATTGGGACCAGTTTTTGGACCTGCTATGGGACTGGCACGAAAAAACAACTGGGTAGAGGCTACAGCAGACACAATTACACTAAAGAATCCTCCAGACGTTTTACCTGGAGAAAAATCTCTCAAACAAATTGGAGACTCTAAACTTTCTGCATCTGAACTAGACTCTGATGACTTGTCAGGATTACTCAGACGTCCAGACTTTGTTGTTGAAGAAGTTGTAAAGACCAAAGAAATCACTCTAACTGATGCTGCAAAATCAATCAACCTTGATGCATCATCAGGTGGAATTGATGTTGAGGCCAAAGTACCTGAAGTCTTTGTTGCAAGAACTCATCCACTAAAAGACACCATTGATGAGATTAGAGAAATTTTCGTTACATTGGGATTCTCAGAAATCTATGGAAACATGACACAATCAAGCTTTTGGAACTTTGATGCCCTATTCACTCCACAAGACCATCCTGCAAGAGAACTGCAGGATACGTTTTACCTTGATGGAATCTCTGCAAAAAAGATTGCAACACCTGAACAAATCAAAAAGGTTTCAGACTCTCACAAGAAAAATTGGAGATACCAATGGGACATTAACGAAGCACGCAAGATGGTTTTGAGAACACACACCACTTGTGTAACAATCAAACATCTTGCTGAAACAAAACCTGATGAGGCCAGAGTCTTTTCTTTGGGTCGTGTATTTAGAAATGAAAAAGTAAGTTACAAGCATCTCGTAGAGTTTAATCAGATTGAAGGCGTTGTTGTAGGAAAAGACGCCAATCTGCGTAACTTGATGGGAATTCAAAGAGAGTTTTACAAACGAATTGGAATTACAAAAATAAAATTCTGGCCAACATTCTTCCCATACACAGAACCATCACTTCAAACTATGGTGTACAATGATAGACTAGGAAAATGGGTTGAACTATTTGGAATGGGAATCTTTAGACCTGAAGTTACAAAACCACTTGGAATCACAAAGCCTGTCTTGGCATGGGGTGGAGGTATTGAGAGAATTGCAATGCTAAAGTATGGTCTTGATGATGTTAGAGAATTTTACAATAACAACTTGAGTTGGTTGAGGAGTGCATCAAAATGCCAGTAGTAGAATTATCCTATTCTAGCCTCCAAAAGCTAATTGGAAAATCTTCAAAAAAACAGATTGCAGATTCTTTGCCATTTCTTGGACTAGACATTGAATCTGAAGAAAATGATCTTGTAAGAATAGAGTACAGTCCAAACAGACCTGATTACTCTACTGACTTTGGAATTGCACTTGGCATGCAAGGACTCTTGGGAATCAAAACTGGCGCAATCAAACTAAAAATCAAAAAATCAAAGCAATATTCAATCTCTGTAAAGCCTGATGTTGCCAAGGTACGACCATTTGTGACTGGAATTGTTGCAAAAAATGGCAAAATCGATGATAAAA
>JACENB010000079.1 GCA_013867245.1 Nitrosopumilaceae archaeon | reverse complement strand
TAGGAAATACAATTCGTAAATGGATTAAGGATGGCAAACCTAAACCTGGAGAATCAAAGGTAATTTCATCTGACAATGAAGATATACATAAACAAGATAAAGAAGAAGAACCTAAAAAGAAACGAGGATTATTTGGACGGTTTAAAAAATGAAAATTAAAACAAAAAATTTACTCACTTTAGCAGAACTAACTCCAAAAGAATTTTTGGGATTAATTGATCATTCTATTAAATTAAAAAAAGAATTGAAAAAAGGTGGAAACAAACCCGTACTAAAAAATAAAACACTAACTATGATTTTTCAAAAACCGTCAACTCGAACACGTGTAAGTTTTGAAACTGGAATGTATCAATTAGGAGGTCATGCAATTAATTTATCATCAAATGACACACAGTTATCTCGTGGTGAGTCTGTTGAAGATACTGCAAAAACTCTTTCTCGTTACACTGATTGTATAATGGCACGTGTTTATGATCACTCTTTACTTGATAAATTATCTGAACATGCAAGTGTTCCTGTAATTAATGGGTTATCTGATTCATTTCATCCTTGTCAAATTTTGGCAGATTTTATGACAATTAAAGAAAAGAAAAAATCTTTCAAAGGTTTGAAAATTGCTTGGATTGGAGATGGAAATAATGTTTGTAATTCTATGATTTATGGTGCTGCTTTATCTGGAGTTAAAATGACTATTGCAACACCTAAAGGATTCCAACCAAAAAAATCAACTGTCCAAGTCTCTCAAAATTTAACTGATATTGAGTTAACAACCGATCCAAAAAAGGCTGCTGAAAATGCTGATGTTGTGGTCACTGACACATATTCTTCAATTCACAATAACGATCCAAAAAGAATCAAAAAATTCCTTCCAAAATATCAAATTAATGACAAAATCATGGCTCTAGCAAAGAAAAATGCGATCTTCTTACATTGCCTTCCTGCAAAACGTGAACAAGAAGTAACTGCATCTGTAATTGATGGACCTCAATCAGTAGTCTGGGATGAGGCAGAAAATAGACTTCATTCTCAAAAAGCACTGCTTTCAGCACTGCTTCACGCTTAACGTATATAATAGCAGTTTCAAAGTCAGATCCTGTAGATGGCCTATTCAAAAATATTGAGAAGACTTAGAGAGGAAAAGACCAATTATCGTAAACGTGGAACCATGTTGATGGGTAAACGTGATTTCATTACTGTAAATATTTCAAATGAGAATACACAAGTTCAAGTCCTTAAACCTGGAATGACTGGAGATACCGTTGTTGCATCAGCACATTCTAGGTATTTACTTGAAAAAGGCTGGAAAGGATCTAGAAAAAGTATCTCTGCAGCATATCTTACTGGCTATTTGGCAGGTAAGAAAGCATTAGGTAAAGGAGCAAAGGATGCAATTTTGTATACTGGTACTAAACGTTATACCCAAAGAATGGCAGCAGCTTTGAAAGGAGTTATTGATGCTGGTCTTGAAGTTCCAGCTGACTCAGAAACTTTTCCTGCAGATGAAAGAATTAATGGTGAACACTTAACTGTAAAAAATGAAATTTCTAAAATTAAATCTACCATAGATAGTGAGGTCAAATAGATATGAGTCAAGCAACACAATCTAAACCTGGACAATCTAAACCTGGACAAGGTGGAAGGGGAAGAGGCCCACCAGTATATGGAAGAGGCCCACCTGGAACAGAAGCATCCAAACCTAGAAGACCAAGAAGAGAACCAGAAGAAGAAGTTTGGGTACCAAAAACTATCTTAGGACAAAAAGTTGCAGCTGGAGAAATTACTTCTGTTGAAGAAATTTTAGAAGCTGGATTAAGAATTCAAGAATCTGGAATTATTAAAAAACTATTACCTGATTTGAAAAGTGAAGTTGTTGATGTTGGAATTATTCAAAAAATGACATCTAATGGTCAATCAACAAGATTCAAAGCAATTGTTGCAGCAGGCAATGAAAATGGATACTTAGGAATTGGTCAAGGTAAATCCAAACAAATGAGAATCGCCATTGAAAAAGCAACTAGTCAAGCTTTCTTAAACATTAATCCAATTAAAATGGGATGTGGCAGTTGGGAATGTAAATGTGATCAAAAACATTCTGTTCCATTCAAAGTAAAGGGAAAAGGTGGAAGTGTAACTATTGAAATCATTCCTGCACCTCGTGGATTAGGTTTAGTTGCAGGTGGAAAAATTAAGAGATTATTAGAATTAGCAGGATTAAAGGATGCATGGACCACCGCAAAAGGTTCAACTCCTACAATGAATTCAACATCAAAAGCAGTACTGGATTGTCTAAGACAGACATTCAGTCAAGGATAATAAAATGGCAAATGCATATCTCGTTGTAAGAATCAAGGGTCAAGCAGACTGTCCTTATTGGGCCACTCATACAATGACTTTATTAAAATTAGATAAAAAATATCGTGCTACAATTTTACCTGCAAAAGACAATACCTTGGGAATGTTAAGAAAAGTACAACATTATGTCTCATGGATTGAACTTGATGCAACTTTAGCTCAAGAATTAGTTGAAAAGAAAGCCAGAAAAGGTGGTTATCAAAAAATTACTGATGAAGATCTTAAGGAACTAGGATTTGCAAATGCTGCAGAACTTGGAGCCGCTTTAGCTGATGGAAAAACATCATTATCAAAATTAAAACCACTAAAACCTTGGTTTGCTTTAGCACCACCAGTTCATGGATTCAAGAAAAGTACTAAGAAATTATATGGACAAAAAGGTATTCTTGGTTCTAACAAAGAACTTGATACTATAGTTAGGAGAATGATTTAAGATGGCAACTAGATTGCGAAAAACTCGAAGACTAAGAGGTGGCAGACACATGGGATGGGGCCAAGTAGGTCAACACCGTGCAAGTGGTCATAAAGGCGGTCTTGGAGTTACCGGTTTCCAAAAACATCATTACAGTAGTTTACTAAAAGATGAACCAGATCATTATGGACATGAATCAACTAGTCCTCCTCACCCAAACATCACAAAAAAATGGGCAAGTGTTAGAGATTTAGATGATTTATTCACCAAATTTGGTAAAGAAGAAGGTGGAAAGAAAATCGTAGACCTTGAAAGTGCAGGATATGATAAACTTCTTGGTGGTGGAAACATTTCCAATGGATATTCTGTAAAAATAGAAAATTTCACTGCATCAGCTGAAGAAAAACTAAAAGCCGTTGGTGGAGAAATTGTTCAATCTTCAACAGATAAAAAACCTGAAGAGGCTTAGGTGTTAACTGAGAATGGCTGAAGGTACTCTAACTTCAATTATTAGAAAAGTAGTTTTCAAAGCAGAGCCATATTTACCTCAAGTTCCAAAACCTAAAAAGAAAATTCCATTACCAACCAGATTACTTTGGTGTGGGGTTGCATTACTTATCTACATGGTAATGGGACAAACTCCATTATTTGGAGCAACAACTCCTGAATTTGATTTTCTAGCTTTTGCTAGAGTTATTTTTGCATCCCAACAAGGTACTTTAGTTGAATTGGGAATTGGACCGATTGTAACTTCTGGACTCTTGATGCAATTGTTGAGAGGTTCTGATATCCTAAAATTTGATTTCAAAAAACCTGAAGAAAGAGGAATTTTTCAGACTGCAACAAAAATTGTAACTTACATTGTAATTGTAGTTGAATCTATTGTTTATGCTGCCGCTGTATATGGTGGTGCAGCATCTGAACCGTATGTCCTGTATGTGATTATAGGGCAGCTGATGGCCGCGTCGATAATTATCATGTTCTTAGACGAATTAATTCAAAAGGGTTGGGGACTTGGTAGTGGAATTAGTTTATTCATTATGGCAGGTGTTGCTCAACAAATTCTTTGGAGTATGTTCAGTCCATTACCTGCGGGTGATGGTGGCATGATTGGTATTATTCCATATCTTGTAGAATCTTTAACTGGAAGTGGTGATATTGGAAATGTCTTATTCCGTTCAAATCAACTGCCTAGTATCTTTGGATTGTTCCTGACAGCAGGAATTTTGCTGATACTTGTATTTACACAAGGTATGAAAATTGAAATTCCAATCGTTTCTACCAAATATAGAGGATTTCAGGCTGTTTATCCTATCAAATTGATGTATGTTTCTAACATTCCAGTCATTTTAGCATCTGCACTAACTGCAAACGCTGTATTTGTATTCCAAATGATTTGGTCTCAATTTAATCCACGTAACAATAATTTCTTTGTAAACTTTATAGCTCAATTCGATCCTACAAGTCCTTCTACTCCTGTTGGAGGATTCATTTACTACATGACACCACCTCGTGGTTTAGATGTTGCAGCCCTTGATCCTATGAGAGCTGTAGGATATGTTTTGTTTATGATTGGAATTGTAGTTGTATTTGGTAGATTATGGGTTGAACTTGGTGGATTATCTCCAAAGAGTGCAGCTCAAAACTTACTTGATGCAGATGTACAAATTCCTGGATTTAGAAGATCAAACAAGCCTGTTGAGGCATTATTGAACAAATACATTCCATCTGTTACAATTATTGGTTCTATGATTTTAGGACTTTTGGCAGGAGTATCAGATGTCCTTGGTGTATTTGGATCTGGAATTGGAATCTTACTTATGGTAGATATTCTCATTAATTATTACACACAATTAGTTAGAGAACAAGTAGAAGTTGTTATGCCACGGTTGGGTGCTATACTTGGTAGAAAATAAAAAAATTCTCATGGTTGGAATCCCAGGTGTTGGGAAAAGTACTTTGTTAACAACAATGGTTGATATTTTAAAGGATCACAAGAAAAATGTCATTGTAATTAATTATGGTACTTTGATGTTTGACGTCGCTAAAGAAAATGGATTAGAAAATAGAGATGATTTAAGAAAATTATCTGTAATAGAACAACAACGTCTTCAAAAAATTGCTGCAGAAAAAATTGCCACACATGATGAAGAAGTCGTAATTATTGATACACACGCATTCATTAGTTCCCCTGAAGGATATTATCCTGGATTACCTGAACATGTTTTGAAAATTATTCAACCCAGTAACTTTGTTTCAGTTGCAGCAAAACCTGAAGAAATCTACAATAGAAGGATGAAAGATGACACTAGAAATCGAGATAAAATCACACTAGCTAACATTAAGAAGGAGCTTGATTATCAAACTGGTATGATTTCTGCATGTGCTGTAATTACAGGCTCCCCAGTCAGACATGTTCTTAATGGTGAGGGAAAGATTGAAGAAGCAGCTGATAAAATAATTAAGGCAATAGGACTGTAAAAACATGGATTTCAACTTTATTCTACTCTTTATCGACTCAGCATTTTTACAACTACCTGATTTCCTAGGTGGTGAAAGAATGGCTCTTGGCAGTGATGATCCAATAATCAAAGGTCTAATCATATCCATGTTTGCTGTATCTGGATTTGGTATTTTGCTAAATATTTTCAATTCTGCAGTTAGAAGAAAAATGGTTGATCAAACCAAACTAAAGAGAATTATGAAAGAAACTAGAGCATGGCAAAAAGAAAGAATGGCTGCAATGAGATCTAAAGATACTGCAAGATCCGCTGAACTAAACAAAAAATCTTCCTACATGAACAAAATGTCCATGGAGATGATGCAAATGAATATGCGACCAATGATGATTACTTTTGTTCCATTAATTCTAATTTTCTATCTTGTATTGCCACAACTATTTACATACACAGTAGCAATTTCTCCAATACCACTTAATGTGATACCTGGAGATATGTTCCAATTAACTTGTACTGCAGAACAAGCTTTGGATGCAACACACATTTGTTTTGGTAAAGAAAACCATCTAATGCTATGGGCTTGGTACTTCCTTTCTTCTATTGCATTTAGTGGAATCATTATGAGAATCACTAAAACATCAATGGATCTAGGTTGACAAAATCTATCGTAATATCTGGCCCTCCTGCAGTCGGAAAAACAACTGTTGCTAAAGGATTAGCTAAAGAATTTAATTTACAATATCTTAGTGGTGGAGATGTTCTAAAAGAAATGGCTAAAGAACAAGGATTTGATTCTGATGGCGATGATTGGTGGGATACTAAAGAAGGACTCAAATTTCTAAATCAACGTGAGCAGAATTCTGAATTTGATAAAAATTTAGATAAAAAATTGACTGATTTATTTAAACAAGGTGGAATGGTAATTACAAGTTATACGTTACCATGGCTAATTGAAGATGGAATAAAAATTTGGTTAGAGGGTTCTCACGCAAGCAGCACTAAAAGAATGCAAACAAGAGACAATATGAGCTCAGAAAATGCATATGAAATTACAAAATCTCGTTTTGATAAAAATAAAGCACTGTACAAAAAACTATATGGATTCAGCTTTGGCGATGATAAAGCTGTGTTTGATGTAATCATTAATACTGATAATTTATCTGCAAATCAAGTAATTGATGTGACTACTGAAACCGTGAGAAAATTGCTATGACTCTAAAACAACTAGAAAATTTAATTGAAATTGATCAGGATATCACTGATGAATCCTATGGAACTTATTATGATAAACGAACAATTGAGCAATTATTGGATAATGGAATTATTCTTTTAGACAAACCTCCAGGTCCGACAAGTCATGAAACAGTTGCATGGACAAAACGCATTTTGAAAATTGACAAAATAGGACATAGTGGAACACTAGACCCACAAGTTTCTGGAGTATTGCCGCTAGGATTAGGTGAAGCAACAAAGGCATTAGGAGTTTTACTTTATGGACCTAAAGAGTATCATGCATTGGGTAGAGTTCATTCATTGCCTTCTAAAGAAAAATTATCTGAAATTATTGAAATGTTTACAGGTGAAATTTTTCAAAAACCACCTCAACGTTCTGCCGTTGTTAGACAAACAAGAACTAGAACAATTTATGAATTAGAATTAATCGAACAAAAAGAAAGATTACTTTTAACTAGAATTCTATGTGAAGCAGGAACATATATTCGAAAATTATACTATGATATTGGCGAAGTTTTAGGTCCTGGAGCAACTATGATTGAATTAAGACGTAGTCGTGTAGACCAATTTCATGAAAAAGATGGATTAGTTACTTTGCATGAGCTTGCTGATGCATTTGCTATCTGGGAAGAAAAAAAAGATGATTCTAAATTAATGGAAATAATAAAACCTGTTGAACTTGCATTAAGTGAATTAAAATCTGTAGTAATTCGTGATTCAGCTGTTGATGCAATGTGTCATGGTGCTCAGCTTGCAATACCTGGAATTTTGAAAATTTCTCCACATTTGAGAGAAGGTGATATTGTTGGAATCTATACGCAAAAAGGTGAAGCAGTTGCATTAGCTGAATCAACAATGGATGAAGAACAAATTCGTGATGCAACAAAAGGCTATGCATTTGTTACTAAAAGAATTATCATGGCTCCTAACACTTATCCTAAAAAATGGAGAACCAAACCTACTGCTCCAAAAGATTAAAAAATACTGAATTTATTTTCAAAGAATTGCTAGCTAAAAGTCTTGTTGTTTTCATTGGTGTTGGTGTGATCTCTGCATTTATTTTTGGAACTTATCTAATTGATTTTAAAAATACTTCTCAATTAGAATACGTTGAAGGTTCATCTCTTTCTATTGTTACAGAAAAATTTGATTTTAAGCAAGATGAATTAATTCAAATTCGAATAGTTAATTCTGGAACTAATGAATTGACTTTCTCTGATTCGTCATACGGGTTAAAAATTACTGGATTAGCTGGAATATTGATGTATTCTCCAATGTCTGCTCAAGTAATTTCAACTCTTGAACCTAGAGGTGAAGTTACTTTTTCATGGGATCAAATAAAAAATGATGGTGACACCGCATTAGAGGGAGTCTACAAAATATCTGCTAAAGGATTGGATATAGATGGAAATATTGTAGAAAAATCAACCACCATTACAATTTGGAAGTAATTTTTTCCATTACTAATAACATAATTTATAATCACATTTTATGAAATAGAATTGTCGCAAGACTTCTGCCGAGGTCGCCTAGCCTGGTAGGGCGCGCGCCTGGAAATTGTTTAACCATAAAGCGCGTTCTCGCAAGGGAACGAGAGTTCAAATCTCTCTCTCGGCGCCATTTTATTTTTCTAATTTCTCAACAATTTCATTAAATTTCCAAGGACCGCATTGTAAGTTGATATCATCATTTTCAAATAATCCTTTTTGATGTAATTGATTTATCACGTGTACTGAAAATGGTAGTGCTCCAGTAGCACCTGGAGAATTATAGTTCAAAATATGAAATGATGTGTCTTCTTCTAGTAAAATTACATCTGGAACAAATTTACCGTTTTCATCAATTACAGATGATCTAATTCCTGCAGTCCCTTTTTCCGTAATTTCTTTTGAGTTGATCTTTGGGAGGAATTTTTTAACTCTTTCAACCATTACTGATTTTGACATTGAGGATTGTATTTCACTAAAAGCTAATTCTTGAAAATCTTTATCAAAGATTACTTTTCTTGCACCTGAATTAATCATTTCCAATACTTTTGGTATGAATTCTTTGATGTTTTCTGTAGTGCCATATCCGTAAGGACTGAAAACAGGAACTGCATTTGGACCAATCTCGCAACTTCCATCTACTCTAACTATCCAATGTGGATCTAAAAATGGATAATCGGGAAATTCTGGAACTGAATAAACACTTGTTTTTGTTAAATTATGATATTTTTTTGGTGTTTTCCAATATTCGCCTCTAAAATGTACGTCTGTAAGGTTTTTTGCAATTCCTATCTTATGTGCAATATCAATTGCTTGACCTCCAGCTGCATTAATCAAAAAATCAGCATAAATTTTTTGATTACCATTTATTGTTATTTCCCATTTGTCTTTATTTTTTTTAATTTCATTTGTTTTGTTGTTAAACAAAAAATTAATTCCGTTTTTTTTACTATCTCCCATAATTGCATTTGTCAGTGTGGAATAATCTGTTGAACCATCCCTACGCGCGTATAGAGCTGCTTCACATTTAATTTCAGGTTCAATTTTTTTCAATTCTGCTTTTTCAATTAATTCAATATCTTTTTCTTGTAATCCATTTTGTTTTCCCCACTTGAGATATTTTTCAAGAACTTTGATTCCTTTTTCATCTAGTGCAACTTCGATAACTCCATCTTCTTTAAATGGTAAATTTTGTTGTTTTGAATATTCTTTCCACATTTCATATCCATGAAATGCTGCATTTGCAAATAGTTTCTTTTTTTCAGGATTGTATAGATAGGGAGCATGAACTTTTCCAGTATTTCTACCACTTGTATGATGTGCTACATTGTTTTCTTGCTCTATCACTCCAATTTTTTTTGATTTATTTAGAAATGATAAGAAATATGAAATTGAAGTTCCTAAAATACCGCCACCGATAATTACTAAATCAAAATAATCTTTCAACTTGTTTTATTCACTAATAATTGATATTAAATTACATCTATGAAGATTAATATCTAATATTCTTTTGAATTTTATTATGATGCCTGATAAATGCTCTGTTTCGGAAGAAGGAAAACAATGTGTTAACCCCCCTCAATTTATTGTATCTATTGTTGATGGAAAAGATGAATACATGTTTGGTTTAACTTGCCAAAAACATAGACACATTGTAACAGGTAAGCTTACAATTTTACAAAATGAAGGAAAAATACACAGTGGTAAAATTAGTTTCACTCCTGTTAAATCAGTAGGAACTGATTGTATACATGGTGATGCAGATGATCTTGTTCAAATTGATTTGAAAAAATCTAACTGAGATGAAAATCTTATAATAATTTGTTTGAGGTGTTTGTTTATTGCTTTTTGAACTTCTATCAGATATTGTCAAAGTTGATGATGTTTTATTAATTACAAAAAATATTGGCGCTACGTGCGAAATTCGTAGTAATTCTTTAACAATTCGACAAAAAGAGAAATGGATTACAATTGGAGACAATGATGGTCCTGCTCATATGCATATTAATTCTGAAATGATAAAATCCGCTGAATTTGTTAAAGAACAAAGACCTGATAGAATTAGTTTTAGTATTAGATTTTTTGATATAAATAATGACCGCCTTGTAGCTGCATTTTTTACAAAGATGTATGATGAATCTAAAAATTTAGTTATTGAAAGAGAAAAATTGTATAATTCCTTAAATCAAAAATATTCTTCAAAAATTAAATTTTAAAAAAAAACTTGTCTGAAAAAGACAAGTAAAAAAGTATCAATCTTGTGATTCTTTTTTCTTCTTTTCTTTTTCAGTTTGTATTTTAGCTAATTCTAATTCTTCGTTAGTATGTTTGAATTTTTTCAACTTGACTATGTTTCACAATTTCAATATAAAAACTCAACATATTTTTTGCTGTAAACTTACGCGTAATTCTCAGTATCCTACTGAATAAATTGGTTTTTTACCATTCATTCCATTAATTAGATTTTTTACAGTTAATTCTGCCATTTGAATTCTAGTTTCTTTTGTTGAACTTCCTATATGCGGTGCCATAACTAAATTTTCTAATTTTATGAATGGGTGATTTTTGTTAATTGGCTCTGTTTCAAATACATCTATTCCTGCACCTGCAATTATTTTTTGTTTTAATGCTGTAACGAGATCTTTTTCATTTACAACCTTACCTCTAGATGTATTGATGAGAAATGCAGTTTTTTTCATTTTTTTTAAAATTTTCATATCAAAAATTTGATTTGTTTCTTTTGTATGTGGAACATGAATGGAGATTACGTCACTTTGAGTAATTAATTTATCCAGTGCAACATACTTTACTCCTAACTTTCTTTCTTCCTCTTTTGAAATTTTATTTCTATTATGGTAAATTATTTTCATGTCAAATGCTTTTGCTCTTTTTGCAAGAGTTTTACCTATTCTTCCTAACCCCATAATACCTAAAGTTTTACCCTGCAAATCAAATCCTACATAATCATATGCCCCGTAGATTTGTTTCCATTTACCATTTCTGATTATTCTGTCTCCTTCTGAAATTCTTCTTAAAGAATCCAGTAATAATCCAAATGCCATATCTGCAGTTGCATCTGTTAAAACTTCTGGAGTATACCCTACTCTAATTTTATTTTCTTTAGCAAAATCTAAATCAATATGATCATATCCAACACTGAATGTACTTATTACTTTGAGTTTTTCTGCAGATTGTAATACTTCTTTGTTGATTTCATCATATGGAAAGCAGATTAGCCCATCCGAATTTTTTATTTTAGATTTCAGTATATTTTGAGCAATTGGAATTTTTCCTGTATGGATCTCTACTTCAAATTTCTTCTTTAATTCTTTTAATGCAAAATCATGTAATGTTCTTGTAAGAAATATTTTTTGTTTCATTTATGTTACGATTTATCTCAAACCATTTATACGATTTCTTTGTACCTACATTATGTCTACTAAAATTGAAGAAGAAGAATTTGCTATTTGTGTAGATTGTGGGAATTTCATTGAAAAATGTGTCTGTGTTTGCCCATACTGTGGTGAACGTGACAAATGTGAATGTGCATTATTTGATGCAGCAACAGGTGGATAATTGAAAAATTGTTTACCATTTTGTATTTATTTGAAAAAGGACTTGAAAAATTATGAATACTGATTTCACTTGGTTAATTGGAGGTCCTCAAGGGAGTGGAGTAGAATCTGGTGCTAATATTTTTTCTAAAGTTTGTGCTCAAATGGGTTATCAGGTATTTGGTAAAAGAGAATTTTATTCTAACATTAAAGGTGAACATAGTTATTTTACAGTAAGAATATCTGATCAAAAAATCCATTCTAATGTCAATGATGTAAATCTGATGGTTTCATTTGATGCTGAAACTATTTTTCGTCATTTTGATGAAATTTCTTCCGATGGTGGAATTATTTATGATTCAGAATTAGAAAATATTGATACTGATAGGGTTAGAACTTTGGATAAACCATTCAAAGATAGATTACATAAATTACTTGAATCAAACAATAAGCCGTTTACTATTGGTGGGGTTTTAGAACTTGCAAAAGAAAATGGAGTAAAACTTTATCCTGTTTCTTTCAAAACTTTACTTGAAACCCTTTCTGAAGAGGTTGATAATCCTAGATTACGTGGTTTAGTCAGAATGTATAATGTAATTGGCGTATCGTTATCTTTAGGTTTGATTAAAATGCCATCTGATTCTTTAGTTAATTCAATTGATGATATATTTTCTAAGAAACCTAAAATTGCGGAAATTAATCAACAAGCTGCAAGTTTTTCATATAATTATGCATCAAAAAACTTTGAAAATTTTAATCACAGTTTAATTGGAACAGAAAAAGAATCTGACACAATTTTAGTTCAAGGTCATTTTGGATGTTCGCTTGGTAAAATGGTATCAGGTTGTAGATTCCAATCATACTATCCAATTACTCCTGCTTCTGATGAAAGTGTTTATTTGGAATCTAACGAAATTTTAGAAATTGAAAATGATAGACCTGGATCAACAATTGTAGTTCAAACTGAAGATGAGATATCTGCTATAGGAATGATGATTGGTTCTGCTCTTACTGGAACCCGTTCATCAACCTCCACATCTGGCCCTGGATTTGCATTAATGACTGAGGCACTAGGTTGGGCTGGAATTAATGAAGTTGCTGTTGTAATTACACTGTATCAAAGAAGTGGACCTTCTACTGGCCTTCCAACTCGTCATGGCCAAGATGATTTACTTTTTACAGTATTTGCAGGATGTGGTGACTTTCCAAAAATTGTTTATGCGTCTGGTGACATTGAAGAGAGTTTCTATGATACTGGTAACTGTTTTAATTATGCCGATAAATATCAAATCCCTGTAATCCACATGATGGATAAATTCTTGTCTAGTTCTGTTGTCACTTGCAAAAAATTTAATCCAAAGAAAATTTCAATTGATCGTGGTAAATTATTGGATAAAGTTGAAGGTGAATACAAACGATTTGCATTAACTGATGATGGAATTTCACCACGTTCTAAATTAGGGATGGATAATGGTGTATTTTGGAATACTGGTGATGAATCTGATGAATATGGACATATCACAGAAGACCCTCAAGTTCGTATAGAGATGATGGATAAGAGAATGTCTAGATTAGACTTGGCATTAAAAACAATTCCAGTAGATGAACAAGCTATTCCATTTGAAGTTCATGATTACACAATAATTTCTTGGGGTTCCACAAAGGGGCCTATTCTTGATGCACAAGCAATGTTAAAAAAAGAAGGTATTGACATTGGATTTGTTCAAATAAAATTATTAAATCCATTTCCTACCGAATATGTTAAATCTTTACTCAAAGATGCTAAAGTATTGATTGATGTTGAAGCAAACCATTCTGGACAATTAGGAAAGATTTTCAAACAAAATATTACTAGAGAGATTGATTACCATATTTTGAAATATACTGGAAGGGGAATGACAAGTACTGAACTTTACGATTCATTAAAGCGGATTATTGAAAATAAAGCTGAAAAAAGGGAGATTCTTAGTCATGGCGCTTAAACTGGCTGATTACAAAACAGATGTTCACAATGATTGGTGTCCTGGATGTGGTGATTTTGGAATTGTCAATGCACTACAAATGGCATTAGCTGAAATGGGAATTGAACGTGATAAAGCAACAATTTTTTCCGGAATTGGTTGTTCTGGAAAGACATCTCATTTTATCAACACATATGGTGTTCATACGCTGCACGGTAGAGTTCTAACTTTTGCTCAAGGAGGTAAGCTAGCAAATCCTGACATGACTGTTGTAGCCGTTGGTGGTGATGGTGATGGATTAGGAATTGGTGCAGGTCACTTTGTTGCAGCTGGTAGACGTAATATCGATATGACTTACATTATTTTTGATAATGGTGTTTATGGACTAACAAAAGGACAAGCATCACCTACACTAAAACTTGGTGAACAAACAAAATCTCTTCCATCTCCAAATACTAATTCTAATGTTAATCCTATTGGATTGGCGGTAGCTAGTGGATTTACATTTGTAGCACGTGGATATTCTTATGATGTTAGACATCTCAAAGATTTAATCATTAAAGCAGTTAAACACAAAGGTCTTTCATTTCTTGATGTATTACAACCATGTCCTACATACAATGACGTTAATACAAGAGATTGGTATGCTGGAGTTGATTTGGCAAAAGAATCTATGGAAAGACATTCTAGAATTTACAAACTAGAAGATACAAACTTTGATCCAACTGTAAATTATGCTGGTGAAGTTGAGGTTAATGAGAAATTATCACAAGCTTTGGTAAAATCTCTCGAATGGGGAGATAAAATTCCTACCGGCGTTTTCTATCAAAATGAATTAGTTTCACCATTTAGTACTAGATTGACAGATAAAATTCCTAACTATCTTGAAAATCCACCAGCAAAACAGATCATATCTAATTCTGGATTACCCAATACTGATATTTCAAAAATTCTTGATTCTTTAAATGTCTAGAAATACTTACTGATCAATTTCTTTTTTAATTTCTTTCCAAATATCTCCTCTGAAAGAATATTCTTTTTCTTTTGCGATTGCTTTATCTAATCTCCATCGAACTGATTCTATATCGAATTTGTAATTGACTTCTCTAATCCCTTTTGGAATTTTTTCAGGATCAAGATGATGGGGTAAAAGTTCAATCACAAAATCCATTTTCTCTATTGCGTTGTTAAACCACTGTCTTTCTACTACATCAACAATAAATACAATTTTTGTATTTCCTTCAAAATTTATTTTAATTTTTAATGCATTACGACTTCCGCGTCTACGTTTGTATTCTTTTAAAACATCTTTTACTTTTTCCCATCGCTTAAAATCAAACCATTTGAAGAATGCTTCATTAAATTCTAAGGGAATATCGATATTTAGATAACTTACAAAATTTTCATCATTATTTTCTATTTCTTCTTGTACTATCGTAAATCTGGAATTTAGAAATCCATATAGTACTTCTATTTCCCAAGGTGAAATTCCATAGTAAGTTAATTTTGTTTTTAGCGGTTCAGACAATAATTCATTCTGTTCAAATTTGTAATTAAAGCTTCAATTTTTGTTAAATTGGCTCAAAATATTAAAATTATATAGATAAACTTGCTATGATAACCATGAAGAAAGAATTTGTCGTAAAAAGTATTGATTCTGCTCCTGATGGGGCACCATATGTAGTACTATCATTATCTTCACTCAAAGATCTTAAAGAAGGCAATCAAAACCCTCCATCGCCATTTGGTTCTCCAAAGGTTATGGGATTCTCAAACATGAATGATATGATGAAGGACTTAAACAAAATGATGTCTGGTGCTGGCGGTATGGGGATGCAATCTGGTATTACCCAATTAAAACTTGAAATGCATGAATACAAAGAGATGGGTCTTTCAGTTGGGGATAAGGTGTTTCTTGAATTAACTAAAGAAGAAACACTCGGTGTTTAGATAATTTTTAATTTTTACCAAATAGTATTGAAAAATTTCCAGCCGTAAAATGCTGCAACTGTTGCAATTACAAATAGCATTGGTTTCCATGCAAATACTGGAATTCCTGGAGTTGCAAGTTTTACTTTATAGTTATCAACTACTGTTGTAATATTTTTCTTAATTTTATCATGCCAAATATTGTAATCAATTTGATATTTTTTCAAAATTTCTTCAACTTCATAAACTACTGGGGTTCTTTGTGAAAACAAATGTTGAAGATAATCTCTTGATACTTCAACTTCTGCATGAATTCCAATTTTTCCATCTTCCAAATCTACCATTCTAACATGCATTTCCCATGGTTTTTTTAATTTCAAATTTAGACCACTGCCGATTTGGTCTGGTTGTTTATGTTCTAGTTTTACTTTTGTGAATCCTTCTTCTCTGAAAATTTTAGTCAATTCTTCAAAACTTTTTTTGACAACAATGTGGAGTTGTTCCACTCCTTCTGTCTTGTCTACATGAATTTTGTGCTTTATGCCATCGATAAATGAGACTGTTTTTGGATATGTTGTCAAATATTCCATATTTTCTCTCTCTAATTCCTATATTTAAAAAAACATCTCTTATACCCTTAGTTTTTAGGTGGTTTTGAAAGGCCTCTTACATACACACATTGTTCTGGAGCAATTGCCATTTCTGAGGAATTGATTTTTCTATCTGTAAGTTTTGCACCTGAGTTTCTAACAATTGCAAATGGTTTTGATTCTCCTCCTTCCCCCATCTTATGATTTGCAATAGTTGCAAGATTATCCACCACTGCTTGAAATGTTACTTTTAATGGATTTCCGTCCAAATCTTTTTTTGATCTCATGTCTAATACTGGTTCAATTCCAGCACAAGATACTGCGACTCCTGATGTTCCAATTCTTGCTGGCATCAATCTACTATCTACTAAAATTATTCCCACATGAATTAATGATTTTAAGAAAATTTTTCTTCTAATTTGTTCAGCAATCAAATAAGGATCCT
>JACENB010000147.1 GCA_013867245.1 Nitrosopumilaceae archaeon | reverse complement strand
GAGAAAATCATTGATGAAATTTTAGAGTATTTAGAAAAATCAATTAAGAATTTAGCTAGAGATGCATTTGAGAATTTAGAGATGGGAGGGGGATTTGAAGGAACAATTAACTTTGTAGAAAATCAATTTGAAATTAGATTAGAGAATTTACTTGTAGCAAAGGGTTCAAGTACACATCATTTAGAATCAGGAATGAAAAATAAAATCATTCAAAGAAAACAAGCAATTATTCAAGAAATTACTAAGCAATACAAAAATTAAATGAATGCATCAAGACCAGTTTTTTTAGCAATAATTTCTTGATTCTTCTCCAATACTTTGGTCATTTTATCACCCATTCCTTTTGATGCAGACATTTTTCGTTTACCTATCCAATAGTATGTTTCATCAATGGTATTTTTTGCAATAAGCACAACTAATTTTCCAGTATCCTTTCTTCCAGTCCTACCTCTTCTTTGAATAAATCTAACAGAGCTAGGAACATTATCATAAAAGATAACCTGATTTACTTCAGCAATATCCAATCCTTCTTCACCAACTCGTGTTGCAATTAATACATCAAATACACCATCACGGAATTTTTGTACAGTTTCAATCTGCTTTTTTTGTTTGAGTCCTGTTTCTCCGGCTTTGCCAATTAAGATTCCTGCAGAAACTCCAAGTTCAGTTAACTTGTTGTAGATTAAATCAACAGAGTCACGATAACTAGTAAAAATCAAAGCTTTACCTGGAACAGATTCTATGATATCTTTTAGTTTAGGAATTTTAGAGTGTTCAATTCCTTTTGATTGAGCTTCTTTTGCAAGTTGTACAGCACGAGTAAAATTTGGGTCAACCTCAAAGAGTTCTTTTACTCCTGCTCCTTTTTTTGCCTTGGCACGCTCACAGAATTTCAAAAAGGGCGTAATTCCATGTGCCTCTAAGATGTTTAACGCATAATGAATTCGAATTGCAGTAAATAGTGGCTTTGCTGAACGACGATTCTGATTTAATACAAATTGTCTAATTCTCAATAAAGCAGAAAGAGATTGTTGTTCTGCAAGTTTTATTCCATTATCACGTAATGTTTCATATCTTTGATCAAGGGCTAATTTCAATAGTGTTTGAATGGATTTTAGTTCAGGAGGTAGTTCGACATTTATCCATTCAGTATTTGTCTCTTGAGTGTATGGTTTTACATCAGGACTGTTTTCTGTTCTCTCAGCAACGCTGGCAATTTTTAATTTAGTTAGAATTTCAGTTGCCTTGTCTTTTTCACTAGGTAGTGTTGCAGTCATTCCAACAACTCTTGCATCAGAATTTACAAAACGTTCTGCAATACCAGAATATGCATAATCTCCTACAGTTCTATGTACTTCATCAAATATCACAAGATTAAATTGATTAGATGAAACAATTCCTCTATCCAAATCATTTTTTGCAATTTCAGGAGTTGCACAAATCACGCTATTATTCCAAAGTTTAGTTCTTTTTTGGATAGTATCCTCTCCAGTTATTAAGGCAACATCATCTAAGGTAAGATTCTCTTTTAGAAATTCATAATGTTGATTCACAAGTACTCTAGTAGGTGCCAAAAATAATGCACCGCCCGTACCTTTTGACAAATATTCAGCAATAACTTGTAAAGCGATTGCAGTTTTTCCAAGACCAGTTGGCAAAACAACAATGCAGTTTTCAGAAATAGCTTGGTTTGCAAGGTTTACCTGATAATCTCGCTTTTCAATAGAGTCTTTCTTGACATATTTTTTTTCGATAAATTCAGTCAACGTATAATGAAAATTTGTAATTTATTGATTTTATGCTTTCGTGTAGTTATGCATTGACAAATGTGTACCATCTAGTTTCGATTTTCCAGAAATTCGTGCCTAGAACATACAATTTTCCACTAGAAATTAGAAAAACAACTCCATTTTTATCCAATTATGCTCAGATATGAATATGAGTGAAAATCCCAATGAAGAATATTTTCAATCATTGTTAGAGTCTTTAAACAAGGATCCCAATTGGAGAATAGTTGAAGAGCAATTAGAAAAATACGAATTAATCAAAAAAGATCTTACTCCAGAACAACAAGCAATAATTTCTGAAATGGGAAGAGCAATGCTGGCATTAGCAGACTCACAGCCAAAAATCATAATTGACAAATTCCTGGAATTGGTTCAAAATCTAAATAAAAAATAAAAAATAAGAAAGAAGATTAATCTAGTTTTTTCTTTGCTTTGTTAATCATAGCAGTCTCCTCACGGAGGTGCTTTTTGAGTAATCGCTCATGTGCTTTTTTATGAACGCTGTATGCTTTGTTCAAAGATTTTTTGGTCTTTGCTTTTTTTACAGCATCGTTAAATTTTTTGTGAATAGCGTTTACTTCGGCTGTATAGTTTGCCATCAAATCCACAATTGAGAACATGTTAAAGAAGTTTGTGGACAGATTCTGCATGAATGTATTGATCGCAAAAAATCAAAATTTAACGTGATCCATATATTGAACAGACAAACAGGACTGTTGTTGAGTACTTTTGAGAGACCAAATTGGGACGAGTATTTTATGTTGCAAGCAGAGCTTGCAAAATTGCGTTCAAACTGTGTAACAAGACAAGTAGGAGCAGTCATTGTTAGGAATCACAGACAGTTAGCAACAGGTTACAATGGAACACCACCTGGAATCAAAAATTGTTTTGATGGAGGTTGTAAGAGATGTCAATTAAGAATGGAAGGAAAAATTGAATCAGGTGCATCGCTTGACAGATGTCTTTGCAATCATGCTGAAGCTAATGCAATAATGCATTGTGCAATATTAGGAATAGAGGCAGGGATTGAAGGGGCAATTCTATACACCACATTTGTTCCATGCCTAGAATGCACCAAAATGGCAATTACAATTGGGATTAGAAAATTTGTATGTCTTGACTCTTATCCAGAAACAGATTTTGACTTGCTAAAAGAGGCAGGAGTAGAAGTCATTCAATTGGATAAAACAAAAATTGCAAAGTGGGCGCAAGAACTAGTTAACAAATACAATTCTGGATGATAAAATGCAAGTTAACATGGAAGAAACCAAAAAAATTGAATCGATGCCACCATCCATGTTAGTATCAGCTACATATGATAACAATTCAAAATCAGCAGTTTTAAAATTCTATGAACCAGAATCTCAAAAATTATTTTTATGGAAAGATGAAATTGGTCACAAACCATACTGTTATTCACGATTAGCACCTGATGAATTAGAGTTTCTTCAGGAAAGAGATGACGTTCTAGAAATTAAAACAGTTCAACGTTACGATTTGATGAAAGATAAAGAAATTGACATGTCAAAGATTACAGTGGCAGATCCTTTGGCTATTGGTGGAACTGCAGGCGATAAGAGTATTAGAAACGTAATAGAGACATGGGAGTCGGACATCAAATACTATGAGAATTATCTATACGATAGAAAACTAATAGTTGGAAAATATTATGAGATTAAAGATGGAAAAATCCAATCACATGACTTGGAGATTTCTGATGAAGTAAAAATTGCTCTGAAGAGTTTGTTGTGGGATAAAGTAGATAGTGAAAGCATGGTAGATGCTGAAGAATTCAAAAAGTTTGTTTCAGAATGGGCAGATTTGCTAAATCAACCAATTCCAAAAATAAAAAGACTCAGTGTAGATATTGAAGTTGAAGCAGAGATTGGAAGAATTCCAGACCCAAAAATTGCGGAAAAAAAGGTCACTGCAATTGGAATGAAAGGATCTGATGGATTTGACCAGATTTTTGTGCTCAAAACAGAGGGAACTGAACAAGGTACCAACGAATTGGACCAAAACATCAAAGTGACATTTTATGATCTAGACAAAGAAAAAGAGATGATTCATGACGCATTTAACATAATCAAAGAATTTCCATTTGTTGTAACATACAATGGTGATGAGTTTGATTTACCATACTTGTATAACAGAGCAGAAAGATTGGGAATAAAAAATTCTGAAAATCCATTTTACATGATGAGAGACTCTGCTACACTCAAACAAGGAGTTCATCTTGATTTGTATAGAACATTTTCAAACAGATCATTTCAAATCTATGCCTTTAGCCAAAAATATACAAATTTTTCGTTAAATGAAGTTTCAAAGGCACTACTTGGAAAAGAGAAAATAGACTATGGATTAGAATTTGACCAATTAACACTCTATCAGACTGCAAACTATTGTTACAATGATGCCTTACTAACATACGAACTTACAAGCTTTAACAATGAATTGTTGATGCAGTTACTAGTAATTATTTCAAGGATTGGAAGAATGCCAATTGACGATATTGCAAGAATGGGAGTATCACAATGGATTCGTAGTCTGTTGTATTATGAACATAGAAAGAGAAATTGTCTAATTCCAAAACGTCAGGAACTTGAAAGACGATCAGAAGGAGTAATGTCAGATGCAGTTATCAAAGATAAGAAATACAGAGGAGGCCTAGTTGTAGAACCAAAAGAAGGAATTCACTTTGATGTAGTTGTAATGGACTTTGCCAGTCTATATCCAAGTATAATCAAAGTCAGAAACCTATCATATGAAACGGTAAGATGTCCACATGAGGATTGTAAGAAAAATGCAGTTCCAGGAACAAATCACTGGACTTGCTCAAAGAAGAATGGATTAACATCAATGATTATTGGTTCGCTAAGAGATTTGAGGGTGAATTACTACAAGAGTCTATCAAAAAAAGAGACACTTACTGATGAACAAAGACAACAATACACTGTTGTCAGTCAAGCACTTAAGGTAATTCTAAACGCCAGTTATGGGGTAATGGGAGCAGAAATATTCCCATTGTATTTTCTACCAGCAGCAGAAGCTACTACTGCAATTGGAAGACACACAATTTTAGAGACAATCAAAAAATGTGAGGCCACTGGAATCGAAGTTCTTTATGGAGATACTGATTCACTATTTATCAAAAATCCAACTAAAGAACAAATTCAAACAGTTATTGAGCAAGCAAAAAAAGATCATGGAGTAGATTTAGAGATTGATAAAACATACAGATATTGTGTACTAAGTAACAGAAAGAAAAACTATCTTGGAGTTACAAAAGAAGGAAAGGTAGATGTTAAAGGTCTTACAGGAAAAAAATCACACACCCCACCATTTATCAAAAAATTATTTTACGAATTACTTGATGTATTGTCAGAAGTACAAACGGTAGAAGATTTCGAGAAAGCAAAGAAAGAGATTTCTGAAAAAATTGCGACGTGTGGTAAAAAAGTAGAAGCAAAAGAGATACCATTAGAAGATTTGACATTCAATGTTATGCTTAGTAAAGCGCCATCTGAATACACAAAAACAATTCCACAGCACATACGTGCTGCAAAACAACTTGAAACCATACGAGAAATAAAGAAAGGAGACAGAATTTCCTACATCAAAATCCTAAACAAACCAGGAGTCAAGCCTGTAGAAATGGCAAAAAAAGAAGAAATTGACTCTAAAAAATACATGGAATTTATGGAATCAACACTAGAACAAATCACATCATCAATGGATTTGGACTTTGATACAATCTTAGGAAAACCAAAACAAACAGGATTGGACGAATTTTTCTGGAATTAGTGAGATAAAATGGAAGTTGACGGAACCCTACTAACAATTTTAGGAGTAGCTGCAGGTATTTTGATTCTGACAGGATGGGTTGAACAAATCTACAAAGGATACAAAACAAAAAGCCTCAAAGATGTCTCAAAATTTTTAATGATATTCATATCAGCAGGAGCTATTTTGTGGTTGATTTATGGAGTTATAGTTGAAGATGTCTTTATCATCGGAACAAATGTAGCTGCAATTGCCTTGATGATGATAGTATTAGCTATGAAGAAGATATACGATAACAGATTAAGAAATTAAATTAAAGATTAAATACAATGTAAGAAGGTTCAAAGAAAGATGTTTGTAATTAATTGCAAAAATTATGAAGAGATTTCAGGAGAAAAGATTATCGAATTTGTAAAGACTGCTGAAAAAATATCTAAAAAATTTAAAGTAAAAATTGCAATTTGTCCACCCCAACATTTGATTGGA
Source organism: Nitrosopumilaceae archaeon (assembly GCA_013867245.1). Next base: position 10,680 of record JACENB010000147.1, on the reverse strand, counting down.
CTAGTTGCAAGTAGTTCAATTCCAATTCTTGCACAACATGTTGATGACTCCAAAGTAGGAAGCACGACAGGTTTTGTGATTCCAGAATTGTTAAAAAAATCCAAAGTGAATGGTTCCCTAATCAATCATAGTGAACATAGAATTTCAGCAAAAGAGATCACAAAACTTGTATCAAAACTAAAAGAATTGAAAATGACTTCAATTGTTTGTGTAAAAGATGTAGCAGAAGCAAGAAAGTATGCCAAACTAAATCCAAATTATATTGCAATAGAGCCTCCAGAGCTTATCGGTTCAGGAAAAGCAGTATCAACTGAGAGGCCAGAATTGATCACAAAGGCTGCAAATGCAGTAAAGAGTGCAAATAACAACACAAAACTTCTTTGCGGAGCAGGAATTGTCTCAGGACAAGATGTTTCAAAAGCAGTAGAATTAGGATCAAAAGGGATCCTCGTTGCAAGTGGCATCATCAAAGCAAAGAATTGGGACAAAATAATTTCTGAATTTGCCAAGGCATTAGTTTAAAAAGCCAAAAAATTTACGCATTCTTGCATGGCAAAAACAAAACCAGTTTATGCATTTGAAGAGGCAGATAGTAAACAAAGGATGCTTCTAGGCGGAAAAGGAGCCGGTTTAAGCGAGATGACTAGACTAAAACTACCAGTACCTCCAGGATTTACAATCACAACTGAGGTTTGTAACAAGTATTATGAAAATAATCGAAAACTTCCAAAGGATGTCATGCCATCAGTAATGAAAAACATTGAGAAAATTGAAAAAAAGACAGGAAAGAAATGGAATTCAACAAAGAATCCATTACTAGTATCAGTAAGATCTGGTGCAGCAATTTCAATGCCAGGTATGATGGATACAATTTTGAATTTAGGATTAAATGAAAAAACAGTAGAAGGGCTAGCAACACAGACTAAGAACCCACGATTTGCATGGGATTCATATCGAAGATTTATTCAATTATTTGGTAAAGTTGTATTTGGAGTAAATGATGAAAAATTTGATCATGTACTAGAATCTGCAAAAACCAAACAAAAGGTAAAAGATGACAGTCAACTAAACGTACAATCACTAAAGAAAATCGTATCAGAGTACAAGAAAATCTGTGAAAACCACACCAAAAGAAAATTTCCAGATTCTCCTAATGAACAACTAGGATTAGCAATTGAGGCAGTATTCAAAAGTTGGATGGGAGAAAGAGCAATTGTTTATCGTGAGAAAAACAACATTACAAAAGATATCGCAAATGGAACTGCAGTAAACGTTGTCACTATGGTATTTGGAAACATGGGAGATGATAGTGCTACAGGTGTAGTCTTTACAAGAAATGGACATAATGGTAAAAAAGAGATTGAAGGAGAATATCTAATCAATGCACAAGGTGAAGACGTTGTTGCAGGTGTTAGAACTGGAAAAAATGTTGCATTACTAAAAAAAGAGATGCCAAAATCTCACAAGGAATTAAGCGATGCATGCTCCAAATTAGAAAAACACTTCAGAGAACCACAAGATATTGAGTTTACAATTGAGCAAGGCAAATTCTACTTGTTGCAAACAAGAACTGCAAAGATGAGTGCAGGAGCACTAGTTAAAACATCAGTAGATATGGTAAAAGAAAAATTAATTGACAAAAATAAAGCACTAACAAGAATTCCAGCACAACAGCTAGAAGCATTACTTCACAGAACAATGGATGAATCAAAACTAAAGAATTTCAAGCAATTGGCAAAAGGAATTGCAGCATCACCAGGTGCAGCAAGTGGAATTGCAGTGTTTGATGTCAAAAAAGCAATTGAACTAGGAGAAGCAGGAAAGAAAGTAATCTTAATCAGAAAAGAAACAAAACCTGAAGATGTTCCAGCATTCTTTTCATCAGAAGGAGTATTGACTAGTTTAGGTGGAAAATCATCTCATGCAGCTATTGTTTCAAGAGGAATGGGCAAGCCATGTATTGTAGGATGTGCAGAATTAAAGATTGATTATGATAAGAACACATGTAATGCAAACGGTAAAACCGTAAAAGAAGGAGAAACAATTTCAATTAATGGAAGTGTTGGAACAGTATTCATTGGAGAAGTTCCAACTGTAGAGCCAAAAGTAACAAAAGACTTTGAACAAATTCTAGATTGGGCACAAAAAACCAAAACTCTAGGAATCAGAGCAAATGCTGACACACCAGAGGCAGCAAAACTTGCTAGAAAGTTTGGAGGTCAAGGTATTGGATTGTGTAGAACAGAGAGAATGTTCAACGCAAATGACAGAATCGGCTTGTTTGTAGATATGATCATGGCTGAAAATGCTGAGAAAAGAGCAAAAGTACTCAAGAAATTGGGCCAATTACAAAAAAGTGACTTTAAACAGATTCTAAAAGCAATGGAGGGATATGAGGTGACAATTAGATTATTAGATCCACCATTACACGAATTCTTGCCAAATCCTGAAGAATTATCAGAAAAAATCCAGAAACTAAAAGCAAAGAAAGCAACTAAAGAAATCAAAAAAGCAGAAGTTATCCTAAAGAGAGCAAGAGAACTTGCTGAAGTAAACCCAATGATGGGCCATAGAGGAGTCAGAGTTGGTGTAACATATCCTGAAATTTATGAAATGCAGATTCGTGCAGTATTTGAAGCATTAGTCGATTTAACAAAACAAAAAGTAAAAGCACATCCACAAATTATGATTCCACAAATCAGCAGTATTGCAGAACTAAATCACATCAAGAAAATTTATGATAGAATAAAGAAAGAAGTTGAAACTAAAAACAAGATGAAGTTGAAAATTAACTTCGGTACCATGATAGAGGTTGTAAGAGCAGCACTTACAGCTAATGAACTTGCAACTACTGCAGAATTCTTTAGTTTTGGAACAAATGACCTTACCCAAGGAACATTTAGTTTCAGTAGAGAAGATGTAGAAGGAAAATTCCTTCCAGAGTACATGGAAAAAGAATTACTTGAGAGAAGTCCATTCCAATCAATTGATGTAAACGGTGTAGGAAGTCTAATTAAAATTGGAATTGCCCATGGTCGTGGAATAAGAAAGAACATGGAAGTTGGAATTTGTGGTGAACATGGAGGAGACCCTGATTCAATCAAATTCTGTCATGCTGCAAAACTCAGTTATGTTAGTGCATCACCTCATAGAATTCCAATTGCAATTGTTGCAGCAGCTCAGGCTGCAATTGAGCAATCAAAGAGAAAATAATCAAGTATCATTTAATAGAGATTAAGCTTTACTAAATCTCAAATGCTCCCCAATGTAGAATCAATAAAGCAGATGAGGCAAAAATTAGGAATAACTCAGAAAAAACTTGCTAGTATGACAGGAGTCAGTACATCTATGATTAATCAAATCGAATCAGGAAGAAGTCAGCCAAGTTATGAGACTGCAAAAAAGATTTTTGAGAATTTATCAAATTTAGAAAGTAGATCATCATCTCACAAAGCAGGGGATTTCTGCAGTCAAGATATTGTAAAAATGAAACCATCTAACACACTACATGATGCAATCAAAAAGATGCATCAACTGTCAATCAGTCAGATTCCAGTTTTTGATGGAAAAGAGATTGTAGGTGTTGTTTCAGAAGACGGTATTGTCAAACATTTAGCAGATGTAGGAGAAGCAGAATTAAAAAATGCAAAGCTTGCAGATACAATGGACCCAGTACCACCAATAGTGGATTTTGAAACTCCTGCAAATGTACTTGTTCCATTAATTAGATATTCAAAATGTATTCTTGTGACAAAAAAATCAAAGATTATGGGAATTATCACTGCATCAGATACACTAAAGATGATGGAATAGTTATCGCAGATTTATTTTGGATGAGCACAAAGTTCAGCCAAAACACCATGTAGTGACTTTGGATGAATAAAGGTGACTTTGGTTCCAGCAGAGCCAGGTCTAATTTGTCCTAAGAATTGAATACCACAACCCTCCATTCTTTCGACTTCTCCTTCGATATTATCAGTTTCAAGTGCCATGTGATGAAGCCCTTGACCTTTCTTCTCCAAGAATTTTTTGATTGGACTATTATCATTTGTTGGCTGCATCAATTCAACGCGGCCGTTTTCTAAATGAATTATAGCAACTTTAACACCTTCAGATTCTACTGTTTCAAATTCTACAGAATCAACACCTAATGCTTCTTTGTACACTTTGGCAGATTCTTCAACATCATTTACTGCAATAGCAATATGATCAATCTTCATCTAGAATACCTCCTTTGGACGATATTCACCAAATACTTCACGGAATGCATTACTGATTTCGCCTGTAGTTGCATAAGATTTTGCAGCAGTAATAATGTATGGCATCAAGTTCTCATCAGTCTCAGCTGCACTTTGCATTGCTGATAATGCTTTTTCCCATTTCTTGTTGTCTCTTGATGCACGTAATTCTTTAAGGGCTTTTTTCTGTTGAATCTCAACTTTTCCACCAATTCTGAGTAGTTCTGGTTGCTCCTCTTCTTCAACATACTTGTTGACACCAACAAGAACTCTTTCTCCATCATCAGTCTCTTTCTTTAAGCGATATGCATTTTGTCTAATTTCAGATTGGAAGAATCCTTTCTCAATTGCTTTAACAGAGCCACCCATCTTCTGAATTTTCTTTAGATATTTCCACACGCCATCTTCAATTTGGTCAGTTAGTTCTTCTAGATAGTAAGAGCCACCAAGTGGGTCTGCAGTCTTTGTGATTCCACTCTCATGGGCAACAATCTGCTGTGTTCTCAAGGCTATTTTTGCAGATTCCTGAGTTGGGAGTGCCAATGCCTCATCTCGAGAGTTTGTGTGAAGTGATTGAGTACCACCTGCAACTGCAGCCATTGTTTGAATTGCAACACGAATAATGTTGTTATCAGGTTGCTGTGCAGTCAATGACTCACCGCTAGTTTGAGTATGGAATTTTAGTTGTAATGATCTTGGATTTTTGGCATTAAACATTTCTTTGAGAATCTTTGAGTATACTTTTCTTGCAACTCTAAACTTTGCAACTTCTTCAAAGAATTCTATTGTACAACAGAAAAAGAATGACAAACGTGGAGCAAAGTCATCAATCTTTAGTCCTTTATCCAAACAAGTTTGAATGTATGCTATTGCATTTGCCAAAGTAAATGCAACTTCCTGTGTTGCAGTACATCCTGCTTCTCTCATGTGATAACCTGAAATTGATACAGGATACCATGAAGGAACTTTTTCTGCGCAGTAACCAATCATGTCACCAATTAATCTCATAGAAGGTTGAGGAGGATAGATGTAGGTATTTCTTGCAATGTATTCTTTGAGAATGTCATTTTGAGTTGTTCCACGTAATTCATGGCTTTTGAATCCTTGTGATTCTCCAACTGCAATGTAATATGCAAGTAATGTTGATGCTGTAGAGTTGATGGTCATTGAAGAGCTCACCTTTCCAAGTGGAATGCCATCAAAGGCAGTCATCATATCTTTAATTGATGTAATAGAAACTCCAACTTTGCCAACTTCACCTTCGGCTTGAGGAGCATCAGAGTCATAACCAATTTGAGTTGGAAGATCAAAAGCCATAGAAAGACCAGTCTGACCTTTCTCAAGCATAAACTTGAAACGTTCGTTTGTAAGCTTGGCATCACCAAATCCAGAGTATTGTCTCATAGTCCAGAATCTGTCACGGAACATTCCAGGATGAATTCCACGTGTAAATGGGTACTTACCAGAATCTTCTGCAGGTCTCTTCTTTGAAGACTTTTGATAGATTCGTTTCACTGGAAAATTGGAATCAGTAAAAATTTCCTTTTCAGGTTCTTTTGGTTTTGATTTTTTTGCTGCCATAATTTTATCACTTTAACATTGATTTTGTAATTTTATCTCCTGCATCAAAGGGGTCAATATCCTTGGATTGTAATTTCTTAAGGTATTTTGTAAATGTTTTATCAGAATCTAACATGTCATCAATCTTTTCTCGTATGTTATTTAAAACAATATCCTTTAGTTCTGCCTCTAATCTCTCTTGGTCCTTTTCTTTCTTTGATTTCTTTTTTAATGCCATCATTTTTTTGAGAGTCTTGGCAAATTCTGTGATTCCAGTGTTCTTTTTTACCGAAGTCTTGAGAATTGTAGGATTTCTTTCTGAATCTCCAATAAAATCACGGACTGCATCAAACAGTTGATTTGTTCCACTGAGGTCACTTTTGTTTACAAGATAGATATCACCAATTTCTGTAAGACCAGCTTTGATTGTTTGAATACTGTCTCCAGTGTTTGGATTAAACACTACAACAGTAATGTCTGCAATGTTGGAAATTTCAACTTCAGTTTGTCCAGCTCCAACACTTTCAATTATTATTGGATTGAATCCTGCATATTCTAAAACACGAATGCTGTTTCTAAGGGAACGTGATACTGCACCAGTTGCGCCACGAGATGCAATGCTACGGATGTAAGTTCCCGAATCAGTGGATTCTGTCATTCTAACTCTATCGCCCAAAATAGCTCCACCAGTAACATGACTAGTTGGGTCTACTGCCAAAACTGCAGGTTTTGTGCCTAGTTTTTTCATTGCAACTGCGGTCTTGTTAATTAGGGAACTTTTTCCAGCTCCTGCAGGTCCAGTAATTCCTATAATACTTGAAGTTCCAGTGTTTTTGAAAATTTTTTTCAAGAGTTTCTTTGATTCTTTTTGATCATTTTCAACTATAGTGATAGCTTTGGCAATTGCGCCACGTTTTCCTTTCTTTAAATCAACAAGTAAGTCCAATACAAAATAGTCTTTAGAGGTGCAATAAAATCTTGTATGTGATCTAAGGTCTTGAATAAATTACAGGAGGAACAGGATCACCTAGTGGATGTATCTCTGTTTTTAATTGAACATTTCCAAGTTCAGGATGTTCTATTTCCAGTACAACAGGATGAATCTCCCATCCATATTTTGGTTCATTTGGAAAGGGAACAATTTCAATAAACTCATGACCAGAGAATGTTTTTTGAAATGTCTCTTCCATTCCAAGAATTTCCATTACGACTGAATCAGTTTTTTCAGATTTATCAAAAAATGCAACTTCAACATGTCCTGTATCATAGTATACTGCATCAACTTGGAATGTCTGACGAAGTTCATCCTTGTCATCATCACCTCCACCAGTCAAAAAGAATATTGCAAGAACAGTAAATACTCCAAGAAATATTGGGGAGAGAAGTTTTCTTGCCATGTTATTTGAATTCTTTTCTCATCTGACGTAAGAATTTTGAATGGATTCGGATTTTTTCTAGGGTTTGGGCCTGAGTTCTTTCAGTTCCAGGTGTAGGATGAGATTTGAAAAATGATTTGATGTCTTTTTCCATAGAGTCATCTGCAACTAGAGCAATACTTGCAACAATTCTATTGAACAATGGGTTTCCATGTCCCACTTTTTTGCTTAATTTGCCCCAATTCTTCTTTAGCCAAGGCCAGAGAATCTTCTTTCCATGAGGATTTGCTGCAATCTTCATGATAGGCAATTGCATGTTCTGAGAACGGACCTCAGATGTCTGAGAGAATTGTAATGTCTTGATGAGTAGTTTTTCATTTTGGAAACTACACATTGCACCCAGGAATCGTAATTTTTCTTCAGTTGTTTTTGCTTTTTTGTATAATGATACTAATTGTGAATGAGTTTTTGCATTTCCAGTCCATGCAACAAGTGAAAATACTGGTTCTCTAATGTCAGGGTGTAGTGATGAAGGGTTTTTCAAAAATTCTTTGAATTTTTTTTGTGCTTGCTCTAAAACATGTTCATCTCCAAGCTTTCCTAGTGCAAATATTGCAAATCCTCTCATAAACGCATCAGTATGTTTGTCTGTTTTTTGAGGAGTCCATCCAAGATTGGATAGAATCTTTCTAAAGTAATTGATTGCGTAACTTCTGATTTGTTCTGTATAATCTTCAAAGAATGTCAATAATGATAAAAAGTTGAGGTTATTTGCAACATTTGTTTGTGGAAGATAAGAGTCCTCTTCAAAGTATGCATCTGAAAAGTCCAAATAGTTTTCAACATCTTCTTTTCCTCCAACACACAATGCAAACAAGTCATTTTGTATTGCCCATCTATCAACAGGCGAAATTTGTTTTTGATCAACTAGCATTTTAAGATCAAGTAAAATTCCATCATCATATTTTACACGATAAAATCCAGTCCTACCAATATTTGCAACAAATCCTGGTCCCTTTGGAGCTTTGACGGTCATTGATTTTTTTGTCAAGAGTTTTGTTTTGGTTTCTTTTCCAAGACCATATGTAATTGGAACATGCCACAATCCTTTCTGAGTTTTTTTGGTAGGCTCCATCAAAAAGCGATTCTGACGGATTACCAAATCATTGTTCTTTTGAGAAATGTCAACTTGAGGAAATCCAGGCTGTTTTAGCCACGTATTTACCATGGAACTGACTGGCATTTTGGATGCCTTTCCAATTGCATCCCATAAATCCTGACCTTTGGCATTTCCATACTTGAATGTGGAGAGATATTTCTTGAGACCTGTACGGAAGTTCTTTTCACCAACATAATGCTCAAGCATTCTCAAAACACATCCACCTTTATCGTATGAAATGGCATCAAAGATTTCTCTGATTTCAGCAGGAGAATTTACTTTAACGTCAATGGGGTGAGTTGTCTTTAGTGCATCTAGTCCCATTGCAGTGTTCATGGCATCTTCAATGAATTGGTCCCAAAGATTCCATTCAGGATAAAACTTGTCAACAAACTTTGTTGCCATAAATGTTGCAAAGCTTTCATTTAACCACAAATCATTCCACCACTTCATTGTTACAAGATTGCCAAACCACTGGTGTGCAATCTCGTGCGAAATTACTTCTGCAATGAATTGTTTTGTTCTAGTCGAAGATGTTTTTGGATCATAAAGCAAAATTGTCTCTCTAAATGTAATTGCACCCCAGTTCTCCATTGCTCCTGCTGCAAAGTCAGGAATTGCAATCAAATCTAGTTTAGGTAAAGGATATTTTATTCCAAAATATTTTTCATAAGAGTTTAGTAACTTCTTTCCAAGTTCCAAAGAGTATTTTCCTTTAGACTTGTTTCCCTTTGTTGTAACAACTCTAATCTGAACTTTACCAGTTTTTCCAATCAGATATTCAAATTCGCCAACTCCAAGATAAATCAAATAAGTAGAGACAACAGGAGTTTTTCCAAATTTGTATAATGTTTTGTTTTTAAGTTTTTTCTTAGATGAAACTGGCATGTTTGAGATTGCAGTAAACTTGTTTTCAGCAATAATTGAAATCTCAAATGTAGCCTTTGCTTCAGGCTCATCCCAACATGGAAATGCACGTCTTGCGTCAGCTGCCTCAAATTGAGTTGTTGCAAGATACTTTGTCTTTCCGCCTTGCTTGTATTGGCTGCGATAAAATCCCAATAATCTGTCATTTAGAATTCCTTGAAATTCAAGATGGATTGTTGCTTTTCCCTTGATTTTTTCTCCCAGTCTAATTGATAGTCTCTCTTTTTTCTCATCAGTCTTTGGAGTGGATTTTATGATTTTAGAACCAGACTTTACAGTACAAGATTTGATTTTGATTTCTGCACAATCCATAGAGATTAGATTAGTTGATTTTTTACAAGAGACAGTGATGATTTCTGTTCCCAAGAATACGAATTTTTTTAGATCTGGCTCAAAGGTTAACTCATAATTGATGGGTTTAACGTCCACGAATTGGTGTCTTTTGATACTCTTTAAGTAGATTTTCTATCAAAATGCCATTTTAGAAAATAAAATAAAGCCTTTAAAATATACAAAATAACGAGAAATATCATGAAACAAAAAGCACAAACAAGAAGCATCAAGATTCTAGTTGCAAAATTGGGCCTTGATGGACATGATAGAGGAGCACTTGTTTTGTGTAGGGCATTCAGAGATGCAGGAATGGAGGTTATCTATTCAGGTCTATTTGCAACTCCTGAAAGAGTAGCCCAGATTGCTGAAGACGAAGACGTTGATGCAATTGCAATGAGTCTGCTTAATGGTGCACATGGAACTTTATTCCCCAGAGTAGTCAAAGCCCTCAAAAAGAAAAAGATCAATGACGTCCTAGTAGTAGGAGGAGGAGTTATTCCAGAAATTGATCACAAGGATTTGATTAAAGCTGGAGTAGACCACGTATTTGGACCAGGAACACCATTACCTACAATTATTGATCATATCAATACTGGCGTATCTAAATTAAGAAAAATATAAGAAAAAAGAATTATTCTGTGGAATCAGGCCACATCATTTTACGCATTTCTTTACCAACTTTTTCAATTTGGTGTTCGTCATATTGTTTCATGTATTTGTCAAATGCATCTTTGCCGTTTTTCTGATATTCAGAAATCCACTCGTTGTTGAATGTACCATCTTGAATCATGGTTAGAACTTTTTTCATGTTCTCTTTGTTTGCAGAATCCATTACCATTGGTCCACGTGTTAAACCACCATATCTTGCAGTTTCACTTACACGTCTCCACATTCCGTTGATACCATATCTTTGAATCATGTCTACAATGAGTTTGAGTTCATGTAAGACTTCAAAGTATGCAATCTCTGGTTGGTATCCTGCTTCAACTAGAGTCTCAAATGCATTTGTTACCATAGAAGCTGCACCACCACAAAGGTCTGCTTGCTCACCAAACCAATCAGTCTCTACTTCTTCTTTGAAAGCAGT
>JACENB010000027.1 GCA_013867245.1 Nitrosopumilaceae archaeon | reverse complement strand
CTACGTGCGCCTTATATTCAAATTTCACAAACACTGTTTGAATAGAAATGCCTGACGAATCATGTAGAAGTTGTGGTGGAAAACTAACAGAGCATACAAAGTGTGCTCATTGTATGAAACCTAACAGCATGATTTGTGTAGATTGTGCCCTTTGCACTATTGAGCAATTTCATTCAATTTGTACGTCTGTGGAGACAAACCAAACCAATACCGTGCCCTTTTTCAAGTCTGGCAACTACTCTAGGGTAGTTGCCATGGCTTGATTCTGCTAATTTCTACCCTTAACTAAGTTAAACAATTGTCTTACTGCTAGTTTTGGATGATTAGTTGCAAGTTTTATCATATTAGATAATCCAAAATCTGCTTTGATAAAATCCAAAAACTCTTCAGGTTTTAACTCACTGATAATGTCTAACTCTTTATCCCAATCCTCATCAGTTAATCCAATCCATCTATCTTGTACTTTACCTGCAGATTTTATTTTAGATTCAATTGCTTTTTTCCAATTGTCCTCATACTCTGATAGTTTTTTCTCTGATGTGTCGTTTGCTTTGATTGCTTTTGATGCAACCTCTCCTGCTATTCTTCCAAACTTAATCGCATAGCGAATTCCTTCCAAGACCAAAGGATTAGCTTGTCCTGCTGAATCTCCAACTAAAATCAAATTATCATAAACTGTTTTTCTAGAAAGCCCATCATTTGGAATTAATCCGTAGTGAAACTCTATTGGTTCTATTTTGCCCAAATCTGCAATTGGACCTTCTTTGTTTTCAATGAGTTCTTTTAGTCTTGCAGTTGGATCTACTGGAGAATCTGGTTTACCAATTCCTACACCAATTCTTGCAATGTTGTTGCCTAATGGAAAAATCCATGCATATCCTGCAGGTGAATATTTTTCTCCAACCATCAACCACCATGTATCTGCTTTAACATGTTCTACTTTTGCCTCATACTCTGCACCTGCACCAAATCTTTCCCATTGTTTTACAAAACCCATTGATTTTGCAACTGTTGATTGAAAACCACTAGCATCAATTACTACTTTGCCAAAAAATTCAATTTCTTTTTCATTTTGTATTGCCTTGACCCCAATAATTTTTCCTGATTCATCTTTGATTGCTTCTTTAACAGTTGTATTTACAATAATCTTAGTTCCTTGTGCATCTGCTTGAGATGCTAACCATCGATACGTCTTTCTTACATCTAGTACTGCAGATCGAGCAATAGTATCTCCAATACTCACTTTGTTGTTTGGTGAATAGAATTCAAAATTCTTTACTGGATTGTAACAATCTTCTGGAATTCCAAATTCTTCTATATTTTGAATCCATGTGACTCCACTAGTTCTAACTGATTCTGCAATTGATTCTTCTTTTTCGATTAACACTACTTTCATTCCATTCTTTGATGCAGTGTATGCAGCTGATGATCCTGCAGGACCTCCGCCAACTACTACTACATCATAAGTGTCTGACAATTGGTTTGAATCAATAACATCTAGGATATAATTTTGAGGTATGAAAAATTATTTTTTCAATACAGGCACACCGTTTGAATCGTTTTCCCTTTCAGGATCAAAAGTATTCATGTGTGCTGGGTCTCTGTGCATGTAACTGTGAGTACCGCCTTCTTTTCTACAGAACTTTGAATGAATTGTTTCTTCTACTTTGAGTGTAGTCTCATTCTCATGGAATAATCGTTTTCCACAATCTGGACATGTGAATTCAGGCATAATTTTACACAATATCAAATCTATTTAGATGTTTCATAGTTCAAAGCATACTCTAATCCGAAACTTTAGATGTTTAAAAATCCCTTATTTCTTATGGATGAATCTGAAATCTCATCTTTTGTAATGTGGTCTGCAGTTACTGGAATCATTATGCTTGTGACTGGATTAAGCTATCATGTGTATATGAGGAAAAGAAATGAGATCTCTTCATCTTGAAAAAAAGGGGCTACGCGGATTAGCAATTGCTGAAAGCTTTAGACAAAATTCTGAAAAATCTGTTCTTGCTGGAGTTGTTATGAGAAGAGATTTTGTTATAGATGGATTTGTTTTTGGGGGTGCTACTTTGGAAGGGGACGATGCAACTGATGCAATATTGAAGATGTATGATGACTTGGATAGACCTGATATCAGTTATGTTCTGATTTCTGGATTAATTGTCTCAATGTATAACATCATTGATATCAAAAAATTATCTGATACCTTGAAAATTCCAATTATTGGAGTGTCCTACCATGATTCATCCGGTATTGAGGATTCTCTAAAACATCACTTTCCAGATTCTTTTGAATCAAAACTAAATGAATATGAGAAATTAGGCCAACGTGAAAAAATCACTCTTAGTACATCACATAATGTCTATGTTAGAAAAGAGGGATGTACATTAAATGAAGTAAAACATCTTCTTGATGATTTAACATTACACGGTTCTATACCTGAACCAATTAGAGTGTCTCAACTATTGGCAAAGACATTACTTGAGAAAGGACTATCCTTCTGAAGCTGTCTTTCCACCATCAACATTTAGAATTGTTCCAGTAACCCAACTTGCTTCATCTGAAGCCAAGTATGCTACTGCATTTGCAACGTCTTCTGGTTCTCCAACTCTTGCAAGTGGTAGTCTTTCTTCTAGTACTTTTCTTGCTTGAGGGTCATCAAGGTATGGCTTTATTGAGCCTGAATTGATGATGCCTGGATTAACACAATTGCATCTGATGTTTCTTCTTGCATACTCTACTGCAATAGATTTTGTAAACATTGGAATTGCTGCTTTTGTTGCAGAATAAACTGCCAAGTGAACTCGTGGAATTGCTCTCTCACTTGAGATAGAGCCAATATTTACAATTGAACCACTTTTGACATCTGCCATCTTTGTCAAAACAGCTTTTGTCATGTTGAAAACTCCTAAAAGATTAACATTGATGAGTTTTTCAATATCTGAATTTTTCATTTCATGAAAATGTACCGGGTCATTAATTGCCCCTGCATTGTTTACAAGAATGTCTATCTTTCCATAAGTATCCATGATTTGGTTTACAACTTGTAGTGTTTGAGATTCATCTGTTAAATCACAAGTCATAGCTGCAGTCGAATCTTCATTTCCTATCTCTTTTCTTGCACTTTCTAATCCTTCTAAATTCCTTGCAACAAGAACCACTTTGGCGCCTTCATCTACAAATTTCTTGGCAATGCCTTTGCCAATGTCACTTGATGCTCCTGTAACAATTGCTACTTTGTCAGATAATTTCATAGAATATGATTAGCTGTAATTGCTTATAGTATTTTTGTTGAATTTCGCTCGTGATTATTTGGACTCGTTAATTCTTTTAACATATTCAATAATTCCGGTATAATCTATCCCACCTAATCCTTCTTTTACAGCATTTTCGTATACTTCTTCAGCTTTTTTTATCATAGGTAATTCAATTCCTAATGATTTTGCAGCATTAGTCATTGTACTGATATCTTTTTTGAGATTTTCAAGTGTAAACGTAGGTTCGTATTTCCCCTCAATCATCTTGAATGCTTTGTTTTCACTCATTCCTGTTTTGAAATAAGTAGAGTTTAAAATTTCAAGAAAAATTTTTGGATCAACATCTGCTTTCTTGACTAGTGTAATTCCTTCAGATAATGCAAGTGCAAGCATGGTAATTTGTAGATTCATAGCCAGCTTGATAGAATGTGCAACGCCTTTTTCACCTAAGAAAAAGACTTTGTTTGCAATCTTTTCAAAAACACTTTTGCATTCTTCAAAACTGGATTTGTCCCCTGATACCATCATGACTAAATCCCCTGTAATAGCTACATTGGGGCCTCCCATAACTGGAATATCTAATTTTTTTATGTTAAATTCTTGGAATTTTTCTGAAATCTTTTTGGACTCTGAGGGGTCTATGGTACTCATATCTGCAACAATTATTCCATCATTATTGCCATTGACAATTCCATTTTCTCCAAATGATACTTGTTTTACTGCATCTGCATCCTTTACTACAATAATTAACAACTCTGATTTTTGTGCAACTTCTTTTGGAGAATCTACAACACTGGCGCCTTTTTCTTTTGCCTGAATTGTTTTGTCTTTGTTTCTATTGAATACTGTAACTTCAAATCCTGAATCTAACAAATGTAATGCAACTGCATTTCCTAGCATTCCTAATCCTACAATTCCTATCTTTTTCATATTCTAATGGCGCTCCTCTGCTTCAATTTCCCAATGACCACTTCCAAATCTCGTTGCTGCAAATTTTATCTGACCAATTGTTTTTTCTCCCTTTTTCACTTTTGCAAAATCAAATTTTTTCATACTGAATACCTTGTCTTTTGGTTTGTATCCTCCTTCGATAACTTTTACTTTGAATCTCTTACTTGCTTTGATTATCATTTTTCTTGCAACTTGAACATCTCCAATCCATGAAAACATTTCATAATCTCCAAAATTTGTTGTAGATACGGTGTATCCGTATAATCTTGCTTCCAATTTAATTTTCTGAGACTTTGCATGTTCATTTAACCATGCAACCACTTCTTCACCATGGCCTTTCTCTACTCCAAACGTTTCTGAGTCACTCATCTACAAAAACCACAATATTGAACCATAATAATCATTTTCGACAATTGTTAAACTAAAATATTGACTTGACTCAAAAAATTCATGCTTACAGTTGACTGTACTGATGTAATTTCTATCCAGCATGAGCTTGTAGTCTACGTGTCAGATCAAGTAGCAGCAATTCCTACTCTAAAAAACAATCAATTCACTTTATCGACTTTGGAAGATGATGAGGTGATTGACACAAACACTGTAATCATGGCAATCAAGGAATTTTTGGATTCCATTGGTGAAGGTAGAAATTTTGCAGTTATTGGAAATAATAACATGGTCAGTATAACTTCTGTATCTGGTAAAGTTATAGAAAGAGAACCTCTTCGTCCTCAAGAAATGTTTTCATGTTCTCATTGTGGTTTTGTAACTCAGTATCAAGTTGAACTAGAGACTCATATGAGAATTCATTATCTCTGAATCTTTTTAAAAATTCTGGGTATTGTATTTTTTTTAATTTCTGGAATTTCTATTGCCATTGCAAAATTGTAATGTGGAAATCTTTTCTTGTATTCAGAAATGTAACTTAGTGCCACATTATGTGTTTTAAAATCAACTCTTACTCCATCTAGTTTAACTTCATTGCCAAAAATATCATAGACTACTATTGAATGTCTGTCTGGTTTTACATAGAATTTCGTGCTACAATACCATGCAATTCCTAATATGACAACAAAAAATCCTGTCACAAATTTGTCCAGAATTTTTCTCATATGTTGATTTTCAACAGGATCTTTATAAGCACTAATTCCTCTAATTTGTTATGGATAAACCCTCAAGAAATAATGTCTCAAAGGTTTATTGCGAAAAATGTGATCTAATTTTTGAATCTAGAGATCGATTTGAAAAACATCTTGATAGTCATTCTGGCGTTCAGTGTGAAGTTTGTCCAATTGATACTGCAATTGCAAAATTTACTAGTTTGTTTAAACGAAAATCTTCTAAAAACTTGGAATAAGTTTTTTTAACTCATTTCATTTCTTTTGAACATGAACAAAAAAGGCGTGATTATAGGCGTCGTTGCTATTGCAATTATTGCAGGTGTGGTTGCATCTTTATCTTCTACTCCTGCTGAAACTCTAAATCTAGACATGAGTAGAACTCATGGAACAATATCCACTGCAATGGGCTCTCCAATCTTGGGTGATCCCAATGCTCCTATAACAATTGTTGAATTTGGTGATTACCAATGTCATCAGTGCTACAATTGGTTTCATAACACAAAGCC
>JACENB010000075.1 GCA_013867245.1 Nitrosopumilaceae archaeon | reverse complement strand
GTGATTGGGCACAAGTTTGGATTGTTACAAGAATTGCAGTAATTATTGTAATTGCATCAATGGTTATGATGATGATTGGAGGAATTATGCATGCAAAGAAGCATCCAGAAGATGGAGGTTCAGCAGCAAATGTTGTGATGGAAGTATTCTTAGGTAAAACAGTAGAAGCGCTAGCCCACACAATCAGTTACGCTAGACTTGGAATTATGCTGCTGGTGCATGCTGCGTTATTAATGACAGTTAACAATGCATTCAAGTCTCTAGGAGGAATGGAATCAGGTGCTGCAATGGCAATGATCATTGGAGGAAACTTGGGAATTATGATGATTGAAGGATTAATTGTATACATCCAGTCTCTCAGATTGCACTTGTATGAATTCTTTACAAAATGGTACAGTGGTGGTGCACAACCATTTAGACAAATTAGACCAGAACTAATTTACAATCAGTTCATCTGGAAGAAAAAATAAATTATAAAATTATTTTATTGCTTTTACTAAACTTGAAATTTTTCTACCTTTAATTTTGTCACAATACTTTAATTCATTCTATAGGCAATTTGAGATTATTTCCCCATTCGCCCCAAGATCCTAAATACACTTTGACATTTTGAAATCCAAGTTTTTTTAAAACTAAAAATGAATTGGCAGCTCGATATGCTCCCTGGCAATAAGTGACGATTTCAGAGTCCTTTGGTATGTCATACATTTTAGATAATTCATCATCATTTTTGAAGGTGCCATCTTCAGAGATATTTTGATTCCAATCAATATTGATAGAATTAGGTATATGTCCAGTTTGAGCAGCTCTTACTATAGTTCCGTCATACTCACCAGTAGAACGAGCATCAATTATTTTCAAATTATCTAAATTATCTCTAATATGTTCAAATCCAGAAATTATTTCAGGATTGATTTTTCCTAAAAAATTTGATGGTTTGAAATTATTTGCTTTTGTTTCAATTGAGAGGTTTTCTTTTTTCCATTTTGTAATTCCACCATCTAACATAGAGACATTTTGATGTGAAAAATACATCAACATCCATACACCTCTGGCTGCAAGCATTCCAGATATTGAATCATAAAAGATCACTTGCTTTTCGGGAGTGACACCAAGAAATGAAAATAGTTTTCTTGCTTGATCATTAAAATTCTCAATTCCCTTTTTTGTTGTATCAATCCAATGAAATGCAAATAAGTCCAAATGAACTGCTCCAGGAATATGACCTTCAGAATATTCTTTGAAAGAGCGAGTGTCAGCAATTACGATATCACGATTATTGATAATTGAATTTAATTCAGATGTGGAAATTAACATAAATTTGATTAAAGATTGAAATGTAAATTCATTTGGTTTTGTTCATGAAGATTTTAGGAAAATCCATTACACATAGTGTAGGGGATAATTAAATAAAAAGAAGAAAAAAGGGTGTTTTTTCTATTCGTTTACGTATGCTCTTTCGCCATGTTGTGCCAAATCGAGACCAATCTCCTCTTCTTTTGGAGTGACTCTGATTCCGCCAGGCCAAACGGCATCCATTACTTTTAGAATTACAATGGTTACACCGAATGCATATCCTATGGATATTACTGCACCCAAGATGCTGATTGCTTGCTGTTCCATTCCTTCTGCGGTGCCAGTCCATGCTCCGATACCGTCTCCAGTATCCCAAACGTGTGGGCTAGCTAATGTACCAGTCAAAATTGCACCTGTAAGACCACCCATTCCGTGTATTCCCCATACATCTAATGCGTCGTCCCATTTGCGTGCGTTCTTGAATGCTACACATGCATAACAAACTGTTCCAGCGGCAATTCCCATAATAATTGCAGCCATTGGACCTACCCAACCTGAAGCTGGTGTGATTGTTACCAATCCTGCTACTGCTCCTGATGCGGCTCCTACAATACTTGGTTTTCCTGTATGTGCCCAAGACATGAGCACCCAAGTAACTGCGGCCATACCAGTTGCGGTATTTGTAACAGTCCATGCGCTGACGGTAATGCCGTCTACCATTACTTCACTACCTGCGTTGAATCCAAACCATCCAAACCAGAGTATTCCTGTTCCGAGGACTACCATTGGGATGTTGTGTGGTTCCATTGGGACTTTGCCATATCCAAGACGTCTGCCTAGGACTAAAGCTCCGGCCAATGCCGCAAATCCTGAAGAAATGTGTACTACAGTACCACCTGCAAAGTCTAATGCGTACGATGGTGAAAGATCTGGATCGAGGTCTAATGATCCTCCTCCTATGTATCCGCCTCCCCAGACCCAGTGTGCTATTGGGTCATAAACGAAGGTTCCCCATAAGAGTACGAATATCATCAATGCGCTGAATTTGATTCTGTCAATCAAACCACCAATAATGAGTACTGGGGTGATGATTGCAAAGGTTCCCTGGAACATTGCAAAGAGTTGGTGTGGTACTGTACCAGGCCAACTTTGACTACAATATTCGCCGTCCTTAAATTCATTCATCTGGTAAGCTGCAGACCATGTGTCAGCACATGCGCCTAGTTCACCTATCGGTGCCCAAGCTGATACCATGTTGAAGCCAACATAATCCAAGTTACCCATGAACATATTTGCGTCAGAATCAATTCCACCAAATGCTAGTGAGTATCCCCATAGAATCCATTGTACTGACATGAGACCCATTACAATTAGGGTCATACCGAGTACGTTGACGATGTTCTTTGATCTGGCTAATCCGCCATAAAAGAAACCGACTCCAGGTGACATGAGAAGTACCATTGATGTAGCGGTGAGCATCCATGCTGTATCACCAGTGTCTATAAGACATGGTAGATATCCACCTTCTCCATCTTCGTACCAACATTCGTTAGGGTTACCAGTGTAAATTCCACTAGTTCCCTTGACGTATCCGTCCATACCATCATCAACGCTTTGTGCATATGCTTGTGACATAGCACCAGTTGCTGTGATAGATACTGCGGCTACAAGTAATAGAGCATACTTGTAGTTTCTAGAATTCATTAGATTTTAACGAAATTGAATATTATTAAAGCACTGAGGACACTAAAATTAATCAAAAAGTAACTTATTATATAATGAAATATTATGATAGTAACATAGAAAATGAAATTTATGTTAAAGGTGATTAAATGAAGGCAAAATCAAAGGGGAAATTAGCAATTTTTGACACATTCAAGACTAAGGATAACGATCTAACAGGAGAAGCAAAAAGACAAAGAGCGATCATAACAATTCTTGGAAGTGGTGGAAATCCAGCTGAAAGAACGAGAACAGGTATTTCACAAAAAATTGCAAAAAAGCAAGAAATTGCTTGGAAAAATATCTATTCTGGAATTTTCAGAGATCTAGATGAAATTTTACTCCCAATGGAGATCGCAGAAGAAGACGGTAGATTACCACTAAAAAGAGGACCTAAAGCATTACAAGAAAAAGGAATTCCATATTATCATTTAACAAAAAAAGGAATTCTAGTTGGATTAGCAATTAATGGAATTGAAAATATGTCATCACAGTTAAAAGAATTTTTTTCAAAATCAGATTCTGAAGATAAAGAGTTTGAGAAAATTTTGATGAAATTCATGACTAATAGTCCAAATTTCACCTATTCAATTTTTCAGAAATATGTAAAAGCATTTTGTGAAGATAAAATAGAGGAATTATTACCATTTGATCTTACAAAATTAAAGAACATATCAGATGAAAGTCTAATTATTCAAAAAGAAATTCTTGCAGCATTTTTGAAATTTACAAATCCAGAAAAAAAGGAAGCAACCGCATTTTTAGATAAAATTGGGTAAAAATTCAGCCTAATTGAGATCGCCAAACATTAAAATCCGTAATTCATGACGCTTCATTATGGGCAAAAACGTCTATGCATCTGTGAAATCATACAGTCAAAGAGGAAAATTACTCCATAGATCCGATTTTCAGACATTAGCAGAATCAAGAGATCTTGAAGAATTAATGACTAGAATTAAAAATACAATTTATGGTGATGCAGTTTCAGATGTTCAAAAACCATACACATCACAAGGAATAGAATCAGGTCTACGAGGACATTTAGCAGATGTACATTATTCAATTGCTAAAACAGCTGGAGATTCACCAATTTTAGATGCATATTACATGAAATTCATTGTATCAAATTTGAAGTTAATTTTGAAAGGAAAGGTATTAGATAAATCACAAGAAGAAATTGAAACTCACATCAACTTACATGCTGAAGAACTTATCAAACAAAGAGACATCATAATCAAAGCACTTGTTTCCAAAGATCTTGAAGAAACAGTTGCCAGTTTGAACTCTGTACAATTTGGTGAAGAGATTTCAAAAGCAGCAGCACTGTACAATGAACAGAAAAATCTTCAGATTTTTGACACATATTTTGATAAAATTTTATATCTTCAGTTAGGTCGTGCTTTAAAAAATACCAGAGACAGAGACGTGATTAAATTAGTTGGAATGGATGTTGATTTCTATAATCTTCTAAGTGTAATCAGAGGAAAATTATGGGGTTTGGAGGAAGCACAAATTCAAGATTTGATTGTTACACAAACAGCAACAATTACAAAAGAATTGTTAGGAAGAATGATTTCTGCTGCATCAATTAGAGATGCATTTGGTGAATTAACAAATACAAAATATAAAAATTTGATTTCTCAAAATGAAAATGAATTAGATGCAGTAGCTGAATTTGAAAGATCATTTGAAATGGCACTTTATAATGCATCAACTAGATCATTTTCAAAAATGTTTAGTTTTGCAACAATTGTGGGAATTACAAAATTGACCTCATTTGAAGTAAGAAACTTAGCAGCAATTGCATATGCAGTAGAACAAAAAATTCCTACTGAAGTAACAATGTCGAAATTAATCGTGCAAGAAGAATAATTTGTAAAATGATTAGATTCCCTAAAAAGAAAAACGATATTTCAACAGAGACCATGATCAATACAATTTGGGTTAGTACCTTCATGGGTATGATTTTCTCATTACCGCCATTAGGAATTTTCTTAGGGATTTACTTTGGAACAGGGAATTTAATAATTGGAGCAGTTTTAGGTTTTGGAGTCCATTTTGTAACATTAGCATTTGCAAGTAGAATCTCTAAATTTTTAACTCAAATAATGAGCTAAAGTATAAGAGGGCAAAAAACGAGGTAATTTATCATGATGGGAGATCGAGATTTTAGAGCAATTATACAAAATTCGTTGGATTCAATTGGAAGGGAATTACAATTAGACATAGATTCAGAAAATCTTCAAACTATTCATTTGCAAGAAGTAGTTCAGTGTTTAAGACGTTCATATTTTGATCGAATTGACCCTCTAGAAATTGAAAGAAGGGGTTTCAACGAACTCCTATCAGGATTATTAAGAAAACAAAAGTATGGAAGTGAACCTAAAGAGTTCGATATTGATGAAATAAAACTAAAAGGAGAAACAGACATGCTCGTTGACGATATTGTTTTAATTTTTAGATCAGCAGAAAAAGAAATAGAAAATCCAGTTGCAAATGATGTCCTATATCTTAATGCATGTTTATGGATATATGATAAACATGATGGAATTATTGTATATGTTAGTGGAGATAGAAAAGAAACAACATTTTCTGTCACACGAAATAAGAAAATGTTTGAAGAAGTCATTAGAAGAGTAAGAGTACTAAATAATCTTCTAAAAGAACAAAAAGCACCAATTTTAGAACCATCAACAGAATGTTCTGAATGTCAATATTTTGAAAGATGTTTTATGAAAAAGAAGAATAGCAAACATGTAGACATTGGAGAAATGTTAGGCATAGGAAAATTCGGCGGCAAAAATTAGTTAAAGAAATGAAAAATATTGCAAAGGAAAATTC
>JACENB010000067.1 GCA_013867245.1 Nitrosopumilaceae archaeon | reverse complement strand
CACTGCCAAAGAAATTTTCCATCCTTTTTTTCTTGATATTGCATTGGAAGTAAACAATTAGTGCATTGTAATTGATCAGGAATACCATCATCAATCATAGGAATTTTACTCACATTATAAAAAAATCATTCAAGTATAAAATAGATGATATAATTTTAAATGGAAATTATCAAATATGGAAAAATAGATTAGTGTTAAAAATTAGTAAATGATGTGAATTTATTATCAATTGGAGGTTCAGATCCATCATCAGGTGCAGGTATTCAAAGTGACATTAAGACATTCTCAACATTGAATGTACACGGATTAACAGTAATTACAGCAATTACAGGACAAAATACATCAAATTTTGGAATGATAGAACCAATATCAAAGAAAATTTTAGAAAATCAATTAGAATCAGTAATTACAGATTTCAAGATTGATGGAATAAAAATTGGAATGGTGTATAATTCAGAAATAATAAAAACAATTTATCAATATCTAAAAAAATTAGATATTCCAATTGTCGTAGATCCAGTAGTAAAATCAACTACAGGAGCAATGTTGATAGAAAAAACAGCCATAGTAGATTTTAAAAAATTCATCGTTCCTCTTGCAACGATTATTACGCCAAACAAATTTGAAGCTGAAATTTTAGCAAAAACAAAAATTAATTCTAAGAATACACCTGAAAAAATTGCTAAAATAATTCAAAAGATGGGAGCAAAAAATGTGATAATTACAGGAGTTGAAAATAAAAATAATGAAATATCAGATTTTGTTTTGGAATCAGATAAAAAATATTTTCTTGTTGATGAAAAAATTCCAAAAATTAATCGTGGTAGCGGAAATATTCATTCATCTGTAGCACTATATGGAATTGTAAAATATAAAAAAATTAAAAAATCATTAGAGTTTGCAAAACAAATTACTCTTAATTCAATAAAAAATTCGAAAAAAATTGGTAAAGGTTTTGAAATTACAAATTTTGACGAATTAGATACTAAAAAGGTAAAACTTGCAAAAGCAATTAATGAATTCACAAAAATTAAAAATATTTTTGAAAATATTCCAGAATGCCAAACTAATTTCGTATTTTCAGAAAATAAACCAAAATCCATTAAAGAAATACTAGGAATTTCAGGAAGAATAGTGAAAGCAGGTGAGAGAATCATAGTTGCAGGAGATTTAGAATATGGGGGTTCAAAGCATGTAGCAACAGCACTATTATCTGTAAATAAAAAATATTCAAACATTCAATCTGCAATAAATTTGAAATATAGGGAATCAACGATTTCTAAAATTAAAAAAATGAAATGGAATACATTTGATTATGATCGAAATGAAGAACCAGAAAACATCAAAATAAAAGGTTCAACCATAGCATGGGGAATTACAAACGCAATTAAAAATTCAAAAAAAACCCCTGATGTAATTTTTCATAAAGGAGATTTTGGAAAAGAACCAATGATAATATTATTTGGAGAATCTCCAGAAATAGTAATAAAAAAAATACAGAAATTATTCAAAGAAAGATAAATTTATCCTTGAACATAAATACTCAAATTTGAAATAACGTTTGTGAAAGCAGTAATTCTTGCAGGAGGTCTAGGAACAAGATTAAGACCATTAACCAACAGTAAGCCCAAACCCATGTTGCCAGTAGGAGAAAAACCAATTTTAGAACATCTTATAGAATGGACAAAAAAAGGAGGAGTAAAATCGATAGTTATTTGCGTAAGTTATCTCAGAAAATCAATTGAAGATTATTTTGAAGATGGAAGTAAATTTGGAGTTAAAATCGAATATGCAATTTCAAACAAACCATTAGCTACAGCAGGACAACTAAAAACAGCAGAAGAATTTATCGATGATGATTTTGTATGTATGTATGGGGACTCAATATTTAATTTTAGTTTAAGAAGTATGATAAAACAACATGTTATGCAGAAATCATTTGTTACAATGAGCTTAAATGAATTTAAAACAAATTTACCATATGGGGTAATTGAAACTTCTAAAAATGGAAAAATAGTAAGTTGGAATGAAAAACCAGAAATAAAAGCAAATGTAAACATGGGATGTTATGTAATGAATCCAAATATTTTTGATTTAATTCCAAAGAACAAGGCATACGGAATGGATGATGTAATAAAAAAAGCAATGAAGAACAAACAGGCAGTGAATAGTTTTATTACAAAAAAGGGCTTTACAGATATCGGAAATAAAGAATCATACAAACAGGCATGTGACGAATATGAAAAAAGGTTAGAGAATTTAAAATGAATGAACCTACAATAAGAGAAATAGAAGAAGGTGATTTTCAAAAAGGTTTTCTAAACACATTGGATACATTAAGAGAAGCAAGTAATATCAGTAAAGAAAAAGCATCAGAAATTTTCAAGAATATAAAATCAAATCCAAATCACATCATCATTGTTGCTGAAATGAATGATAAAATTATCGGGTCAACAACTCTTCTAATTGAGCCTAAATTTATTCATAAAGGAGGATTTGTAGGGCACATAGAAGACGTAGTGGTCAGCAAAGAGTTCCAAGGTCAAAAAATAGGTGAAAAAATTATCAAATATGTTTTAAAAATTGCTGAAAAACATAATTGCTATAAAACAATTTTAGATTGTTCAGATGACGTTAAACAATTTTATGAAAAAATGGGTTTCAAATATCATTCAAACGAATTTAGATTTGATCACAACTAAAAATATTCTTTTGTAGGACGTTTTTTTCGTTTTAAGATTAATCTTGATCCAACAAACATTACAGGAGCAGATAATATTATGAATAAGATTGGCAGATATTGAACTGCATCTGTTTGATAATTTTCTGGAACAGAGTCAACCCAAGAATAAACTACAAGATTACCGGCAAGTAAAATAACACCGCCAACAATAATTAAACCACCAATTTGTTTCGAACCATAATTTCTTGACATAATGTAAGCAACTGCAGCTAAAATTCCAGCTGGTGCAACACCAATGGAAACAAATTGAATCAGTTTTGGATCAGGTGTAAATCCTTGTGCAACAACAGCATCTTCAGGAACAGTTAACATAAAATAATAAACAGAAATCATTTCACCAGCAAACATTGCAAAAAGAGCGACACTAATTACTGCAAGCCATTTTTCAACATTTCCCATTAACAGAAGTAAATAGAGTTGATAAATAAACCATTCAGAAATTAAAGGATTCCAACAAGATTAGCTAGTTCTTTCCTACAAGCTATTCCAAGTTTTTCAGCAGCATCTTCAGGAGACACATCATTCAAAAATATCCCATAGCCACGTTCTAAACCAGACCAAGGTTTAGTTATTGGATAAATTTCAATGTGCCAATGAATTTGTCTAGTATTTTTCTTTTCAGGTGAAAGGTGAAAAACCAGATTATATGAAACATTTTTGATAGTTTTTGTTAAACCACCTAAAGTAGCCCTCAAAATTAGGGACAAATCATTAATTTCTTTTTGAGTGATTTTTGAGAAACTAGTTGTGTGTTTTTTAGGGGCAATCCAGAATTCATACGGATATGATGGAGCCCAAGGAGAAAAAGCAATGAATCCATCAGTTTGAAGTATTTGTCTTGGTCCACTCAACTCCTCATTAATGGTTTGACACATATGACATACTCCTTTTTCATTCAAGATTTTATGAGAAGCTTCAGCCTCTGCATCAATTACAGGAGGAATAGTAGAAAGAGTTAGAATGTTCAAGTGAGGATGAGGGTTAGTACTACCTGCCAATTCACCATTATCACCATAAATTGAAACGTAAGTAACACCCTTTTGAGTATAAAGCCATCGTAATCTATCTTGAACAACAACTAAAACATTTGACCATTGCTCTGGACTAATAGTTGAGAACGTATCTTTAGTGTTTGGAGAAGCTACAATGACATAATGATATCCATAATTTGGTTCACTGTAAAATGGTTTTTCACTGTAAGAGTTTTCTGTTTCAACAGTAACTACAGGATTTTTACTTTCAAAAACACGTATAGACCAACCTTCAACAAAATCATCTTCACTGTCTTGAAGACGTTGTAACATACCATCTTTTTCAACAAGTGATAAAACAGAAGGATTAGTAAGAGATTCATTTCCAGGTGCAAATGGATTTTTTTTACCGTCTACAGATTTTTTATTTTTCGAAACAATCATGAATCTTTCAGAAACATAATCTTTTCGCATATCACCCATAATGGTTACTGAAAGTAATTGTATGTTAAAATGTTTACTAAAAATTAAAATGAAAATAATTCAAAAATTAAAAATATATTTTTCATTTTACAATAATTGTTTATTGAAAAGATTTGAAATTTTTTGATCGCAAAATCATTGCAAGATTTAAAACAGAGATCAAAGGGTTGGGTAAACAGGGTTCAAATGGATAATTCTAACATACACATGATCTATGTTCTTTTAGATGGTGTTGGAGATCTACCACATCCAGATTTAGATGGAAAAACACCTTTAGAAGCAGCAAATACTCCTACTTTAGACAAAATTGCAAGTAATGGAACCATTGGAGAAGTAATTTCAGTGGGAAAGGGGATTGCCCCAGAATCAGATATTGCTGTTTTCAATATGTTAGGATACAAATTTGATCATGCAGATTATGCTGGAAGAGGAGTCATTGAGGCAATAGGAGTTGGAATTGATTTTAAAGATGGAGATTTAGCATTAAGAGGAAATTATTCAACATTAGATGAGAACGAAATAATCACAGATAGAAGAGCTGGAAGACACATAGAAAAAGAAGATGCAGACGGCATAGCAAAAGAATTAGAGGAAAAAATTCAATTCTCAATACCAGACACAAAAATTGTTGTTGCACCAACAATAGGACACAGAGTAACAGTTAGAATTAGAGCACCATCTAAAAAATTATCATCAAGAATTACAAACACTGATCCAGCATATAGCAACATTGGCGGAATGGGAGTAGCAAAAGCAGTAGGTGACTTTTTGAAAGTCGAAAAATGTTTGCCACTAGAGGACATAGAAGATGCAAAAATCACATCTAACTTAGTAAATGAATTTTCAGAACAATCAATTAAAATTATGAAAGATAGCGACATCAATAAAAAACGAAAGGAACAAAACAAAAAACAATTAAGTTGTATTCTGCTTCGCGATGCAGGTAACAAATATCCAGATGTTCCACCAATTAATGAAAAACATGAAATGAAATTTTCATGTATAGTAGACATGCCAGTTGAATTAGGAATTTCAGAAGTTCTAAAAATGAAGGCATTTGAAGCAGGAGGTCTAACAGATTATGAAGAAAAAGCAAAAGTTGCTGCAAAAGCAATGGAAACACATAACGCAATCTATGTTCACCTCAAAGGACCTGATGAATTTGGTCACGATGGAGATGCAATTGGCAAAATGAAAAATATAGAAGAAATTGATCAAAGATTTTTCAAAACACTAGTAGAAAATATAGATTCAAGTAATGTCGCAATAATTATTTCGGCAGATCATTCAACTCCATGCATTAACAAAGGACATAGCGATGATCCAGTACCAGTAGTTGTATCAGCAGATTTTATCAAAAATGATGGTACAACAAGAATGACTGAAGAACAAGCAAAAAAAGGAAGTATTGGATTATTACAAGGTGCAGAGGTTGTTACAAAATCACTAGAACTAATTAGATCTCAAATAAAACCAAATCATTAATTTTCTGCATTTCAATAGATTTTGACCTTATTCTTTCAACATCTATGGAATGATACATTGAAGGAGAAGTTCCTAATTTTTCCAAAGCTCTTGTCAGCATAGCAACTCCAATACTCAATTCATTTTCTTGGGCATGAGCATATGCAACTGCTACAAGAATAATTCCCTGAACTAATTCTTTTTCACGGCCAAAACATTGTTTCC
>JACENB010000050.1 GCA_013867245.1 Nitrosopumilaceae archaeon | reverse complement strand
TCAAATGATATTCGAATCGGTACATAACATGGCAATAATTGCCACTAATACTCAGATATGTGAGAATTCTAGGCGCGATCCATTTCTTTAAATCCCCTCTCCGATGATTTTCAATGGTTTATGCTCGTACAACAAACCTCTAAACTCAAAGAAGAGATTGAACGTCTCAAAAAGGAAAAGGATGTAGTCATTCTTGCTCATAATTATCAAATTCCCGAAGTCCAAGATGTGGCAGATTTTACAGGAGATTCTCTTGGACTCTCAAGACAAGCAGCAAATGTTCCCCAAAAAACAATACTCTTTTGTGGTGTCAACTTTATGGCTGAAACTGCTGCAATCATAAGTCCTCAAAAGAAAGTGATTCTGCCCGACTTGGAAGCAGGATGTTCATTGTCTGATTCAATCACTGTTGATGAATTAAGAAACTGGAAGAAACAACATCCAGATGCAATTGCAGTTGGATATGTCAACACGACTGCTGAAATCAAAGCTGAACTTGATTATTGTTGTACATCATCTAATGCAGTCAATGTAGTAAAGGCAATTCCAGAAGACAAAGAAATTTTGTTTTTACCTGACATGTTCTTAGGCTCCTATGTTGCAAAGATGACTGGAAGAAAAAACATGCACATATGGGCAGGAGAATGCCATGTCCATGCAGGAATCACTCCTGAAGACGTAACTAAAAAATTAGATTCGATGAAAGATGCAGAATTTGTAATTCATCCCGAATGCAGTTGTACAACTCCAATGATGTATGATGTTGCAGACGGAAGTTTTGATAATCAAAAAGTTTCAATCCTTTCAACTGAAGGGATGCTAAATCATGTCAAGGAATCAAAATCTAAGAACTTTGTTGTAGCAACTGAGACTGGAATATTGTATAGAATGAGACAACAAAACCCAGATAAGAAATTCATTCCTGCTTCAGAGAAAGCCGAATGCCAGTACATGAAGATGATTACTCTTGAAAAAGTCTATGATGCACTAGTCAATGAGAAAAATGTAATTACTGTTCCAAAAGATATTGCAGACAAGGCACGTTTGGCAATTGATAGAATGCTTGCGATAAGCTAAATGTGTGACTGTTTTGGTGGGATTATTTAGTAGAACTCCAAAGGATCCCATTAAAAAAAAGAATGTTGAAAAATTCAAGGAATTCCAAAAACTTGCCAAAGAGAAAAAATATGATGAGGCTCTAAAATCAGGCACAGAATATCTCCGAATGGCTCCTAACAATCATGATGCACAGTTCACTGTAGGAGGAATTTACTATCTGAAAAAAAAGTACAAAACTGCAATCTCTCATTTTGACAAAGCACTTGAGATCGGCTCTTATGATGTAGATGTTTTACTCTTGAAAGCATATTGTCATCAAAAATTAGGAGAAAACAAAAGAGCCATTCAATGCTGTGAAAAAATTCAAGAAATTGATCCAAAAAACAAGGCAGTTTCAGAATTGTTATCTCAATTAAATTCCTAAATTTCTAGACTCATATCAATTCCTTTTACAGAATTTGTAATGCTTCCAACTGAAATAATGTCCACACCCGTTTGTCCGTATTTTGAAATATTCTTTGAGTTAATTCCACCTGATGCTTCAAGCAAAACTTTGTTTCTTAATTTCTGATTCTTGAGAACTGTGATTGTCTTTCTGATTTGATTTGGTGTAAAATTGTCTAACATGATTATTGTTGCACCTTCTTTTGCAGCAAGCACTGCGTCAGAAGTATTTTCAACTTCGACTTCAAATTTTTTGTGTTTCTTTTTTGCTTTTTTGATTAGTGATTCAAGAGAATCTCCTACTGCAATGTGATTATCTTTTATCATGACCATTTCATCTAGTCGTAATCTGTGTTTTTTACCACCTCCAATCTCTACTGCTTCTTTGTCAAAGTATCGCAATCCTGGTGCAGTTTTTCTTGTAGCATAGAGTTTTGTTTTCTTTGGGATTTTTTTTACAAGTTCGTTTGTCTGTGTTGCAATTCCGCTCATTCTTGTTAAAAGATTGAGTGCAGTTCTTTCACATGTCAAAATCTTCCCTGCGTCACCTGATATGCTCATTATAGTTTGATTTGGTCTCACTTTTGAGCCATCTTTTTTCAAAATTCTTGCATTACATCCCTTGATTTTGAAAATTTGTTTTGCATGTGTAGCTCCTCCGACTATAGCGCGTTCTCTTGAAATTATTCTAACTGTGATTTTCTTTTTTGGAAGTAATGCACTTGTGATATCCCCTTTACCTATATCTTCAGATAGAAATTGCGATAATTGCTTTTTAGAATTAAATGACAACATTATGATAAAATGAGAGTTTGATTTTAAAGATTTAGAAATTTTATGTTACTTTAATTGCATACTTGCCTTTCTGAGTGATTCCAAGAGTTTTTGAAATCTCAGAGTTTGTTGGATCTACTACTAGAACTACTCCACTCCAATCTGGTGTTAAATCTGATGATTTGCATACTGGACAAACTTTTCCAACTGTTACATACTTGCATTTTCTGCATGCCATTTCTCGTGCCATCTTAACTTGCCTCTACTTTAGCTTCTTCTTTTGCTGGTTCTTCTGCACCGCCAGAAGATTTCTTTATCTCTTCTTCAATCCATTCATCTGCACCAAGGAATGGTTGTCTACAAGTAATTCCAATCTTTCCCATTGCAGCTGCTTTGCCTAATGATACTGCAGTGATTCTTGCACGAAGTGTTGAACCAACTTTTAATGTTCTTCCACTTTGGTTAGCCAAAATCATTCCAGATTTTACATCACTCTTTAGATAATCATCCATAACTTGTGATAAGTGAAGTAATGCATCGGTAGGACCAATTCTTACAAATGCACCAAAGTCTGTAATGTCAACAATCTCTCCTTGTACAATTTCTTGTAATTTTGGATAAAATGTCAATGCTTCAAATTGAACTCTATGGAATGTTCCACCGTCTCCGGCAATCATTTTTCCCATCTCATCAACTTTTGCATCTAAAATCATAATGATGTAACCTAAATCTGCATTAATCATACTCTCGTACTTTTCTTTGAGAATGTTTACTGCTGCCTTTTTGAGTGTGGTTCCAAACAAGCTTGGAGGAATCCTGACAACATCAACTAGGGTAGATATAGAAAACAACTGTGCTGTTTTTCTTGAATTTCAATTTATGAATCTTTGGGTAATTTGAGCACATTTTTCCAAAGATTTTACTAATTTTGGATTTTTTTGACAATTTCTTTTTGCCTCCGACTTATGTTTAAATAATGTAGACGGGTTTTTTGACGCAATGGTTGGCATAGATCAAGTCCTTGAAAAACTTAGTACCGTAATTGATCCTGACTTGAAAAAAGACATTGTATCAATGGGAATGATCAAAGACTTAGAACTAAACGATGGCAACTTGAAATTTACATTAGAGTTAACTACTCCCGCATGTCCTTTCAATGTCGAAATTGAAGATGATGTAAGAAAAGCAATTGGCGAACTTACCGAATTGAAGAATTTTGACATGAATGTAACTGCAAAAGTAATGGAAGGACGTTCACTTGATGCTGACACTGGAATGGCTACTGTCAAAAACATTATCGGCGTTGCAAGTGGAAAAGGTGGTGTAGGAAAATCAACTGTGTCTTTGAATTTAGCTTTGGCACTACAACAAACAGGTGCTAAAGTCGGACTACTTGATGCTGATATCTATGGTCCAAGTATTCCATTAATGCTTGGAATGAAAGATGGATTCATGGAAGTTGAAGATAACAAACTTCAACCAGCCGAATCAAATGGTCTCAAAGTTGTATCATTTGGTTTCTTTGCAGAACAAGCACACCAAGCAGCAATTTATCGTGGACCAATTATCTCAGGTATTCTAAAACAATTCCTAGTTGACACAAACTGGTCTGACTTGGATTATCTTATTGTAGACCTTCCTCCAGGAACTGGTGACATTCCATTAACTCTTGCACAAACAATTCCTATTACTGGAATTTTGGTAGTTACTACTCCTCAAGATGTTGCAAGTAATGTAGCAGTCAAAGCAATTGGAATGTTTGAAAAACTAAATGTACCAATTATTGGTGTTGTTGAAAACATGAGTCACTTTATTTGTCCAAATTGTGATGAAAAACATTACATCTTTGGTGATGGTGGTGCAAAGAAGATTAGTGAACAACATAACATGCCTTTCTTAGGTGAAATTCCATTAAACTCTGGAATCATGTCTGGCTCTGATATAGGAAAACCAATCATGATTACAAATCCTGATTCTCCAAGTGCTGATGCATTTAGAATTGCTGCTAAAAACATTGCAGCCCAATGTAGTATTCTTGCAGCAAAACTTCAAGAAGAGATGGAGTCTGAAGGCTCTAATGAAGAATCTGCTCCAGAGGCAAGCACAAACTAGAATCGATTTTTGTGAAGTTACCTGATTCTCTTAGAGAGCAAATGAAAATCCCTTTGGGTATTTTGTTACCTGAAAGTCAAGCCGACAAAGAAAATATCTTAAAACATCTTGAAGAAAACTCCTACATCATTACCGTTGGTGATAGAACTACTGAAAAGATGATTGATTTTGATTTGATTCCCTCACTACAAATTGTGGATGGCATCGAGAAAAGAGAAAAAAGAGAACCTCCAAAACTTGTTAACGCAACTGAAATTACCGTTGATAATCCTCCAGCAGAAATTACTTCTCAAAGCATTGATGTAATCAAAAAGGCATTTTCATTGGAATCTCCAATCCGAATTCTTGTAACTGGAGAAGAAGACCTTTTGGTATTGCCTGTATGCATTCACGCTCCTGAAAATTCTGTTGTGATGTATGGTCAACCTAATGAAGGACTAGTAATAGTCAAAATTACCTCAGAAATTAGAAATAAAGCACAAAGTCTACTTGATTTAATGGAATAACGGGGTATGATGAGACGGTGGCTGTATGATTTATGATTACACTACTAAAACCTCTGACCCTATTAATTCCTAATTTTGAAGAATGAAAATCAACCAAATTTCTTACAACAATTGACATTCCAAGATAAACACAGATTACAAGATTGGTTTGTGTGAAGCTTGATCCTGAACTTAAATTACAAATTCTAGAAAAAGTTGGAATCTACTCTAATCGATTCTCAATACCTGAACCAACTATTCTATTAACAACAAAAGAAGTTCTTGACGCTCCAAAGGAGATGACTGAAGGAAGACGTACATCTGCTTACAAGTACTATGGTGTATCTTATCTTCAACATAATCTAGTTTTCATAAATGTCCGAAAGATCCCTGATGAGAAGACTCTTGAAAATACTATTGTTCATGAATTGATCCACATGAGATTCCCATATCTTGCACACGGAAAGAGATTCAACAAACTAGTAAGACAGGGTTTGCGTGGCAAATCATTTTTGCCATATAGAAAAAGAAGCAAAGCCCACGCTATTTGATTTATATTTCCCAGACTTGGGCATGCGAGTATAACATGGAAATCTCTGAGATTCTGCCATTTATCGCAGGAATTGCATCATTTTTAGTTGCTGGTGGATTAGTTGCTTGGATTTCAAAGCAACCTGCTGGAACAAAAGAGATGATGGATATCTCAAATGCTGTCAAAGTTGGCGCTGCAGCATTTCTAAAAAGAGAGATGACAATTATTGTCCCTGTAGCAATTGCATTAACTCTAATTATTGGAGTGTTCCTTACTCCTTCAAACGGTCTTGCATTTGCAGTTGGCGCAGCATTGTCTGCAGTTGCAGGAATTATCTCATTAAAAATTACAGTAAAAGCAGCAGTAAGAGCTGCGAATCTTAGCAGTGAAGGTCTTGGAAAGACATTTGCTATGGCTTTTAGAGGTGGAGCAACTGTTGGTTTAGCAGTACCTGCAATGGCACTGATGGCAATTGCCGGTTTGTAT
>JACENB010000038.1 GCA_013867245.1 Nitrosopumilaceae archaeon | reverse complement strand
CTCACTTTGGCATGGCTCAAACGTATCTCTGTTAATAGGGTCATAGTACTCGCACTACACCTGAATTGATTCAAGCATCTTGCCTGATTCATCTGCCAAGACATCTTCCGGTACTGGAAGATAAGTTTGAAATGAAACATTGAGTGCCCATACTCCCACACCAATCAAAATCACTCCGATAATTTTTGGTAATTTCATCTATTCAATCAAAATTGCCGGCTTGAAAGGTCTTGCATGTCTTGCTTTTCCTTTAGGATCATAGATATCAGAATCACTTTCTGAATAAACTTCAATATCTACACCAAACTCTTTTTGTCCCATACTGGAAAGTTCTGATTTCAAAAATTCTTTTTCATCAAAGGATTCAGATTCAAGTTTCATCTTTTTGATATCCTCAGATTCTGAATGCAAGTCCTTGATTGTTTTTTGCACAAAGTCTGGCATCTTTTTGGCATCAGTTGTATTTGGATCTGCAATTAACTCCTTCATTACAACTCCCATGTTGTTTTGTCCACCTACCATTATGCTGAGCATCTTACGATAGATTTTGGATTTTGTTTCATCGGAATTTACATAGATTACAATCTTTTTTGGAGTAATTTTTGTAACTTTGAGAATGTTTGCAATATCCTCTATGGTGCTTTTGAGTAAATCTTCAGCTTGAATTGATGCTGCATCAACTTTATCTGCTGAATATTCAGGCCACTGTGATTTTGAAACCATGTCAGAGTTTCCCAATTTCTCCCACATCTCTTCAGCTATATGTGGCGCAAATGGAGACAACATTGCAACTCTTACTGAATTAATTTGGTGCAAAATTCCTGAAACATTATCACGACCTTTAGCTTGTATCCTCTTTGCATACCAACTCAAGTCTGTCTCAAATGTAAACAAAATATCATGTAGTGCTTCACGTAATCTCATCTTTTCCACAGCTTCAGTAATTTCTGCAATCTTGCTCTGAGTTTTAGAGAGAATCCACCTATCTTCGGCCTCCAAATTGCCAATTTCTCCATTTTTGAGGCTAGAACAGGCCTCCAAAAGTGATTCAAGCTTGCTCTGAATTCCTGACACTGATTCCATGTTAAAATCAGCATCTTGGAGTAATTCAGCTGATGAAATAATTGCTAATCTAATTGGATCTGCACCATGATCTTTAATTGCAGCTCGTAATGGAATGATGTTTCCCATACTCTTTGACATTTTAGCTCCATCCATCATCACACTGCCATTAACGACAATTTCTTGTGGCCACAAACTCTTTTCAAAGATTGCAACGTGATTTAAAACAAAAAATGACAAGTGATTCTGTACCAAATCACGACCCGAGTGACGTGAGTCGACTGGATAAAAGTATGTGAATTCTTTTTTCATTGTGTTGATTACCTCTGGAGAAAGTTTTGATGTCGAAGTAGCTAGTTCTACGTCTCCTTTGTCTAACAAAACATAGTCAAAGAATTCTTTTGTCAAGTTCTCTGGTGAAACAGTTCCATCATTTACAAATCTAGATAATGTATAGTATGCCATATAGATTACAGAATCAGAAAGTGATTCAACAATCCAATCTTTATCCCATGGTAGTTTAGTGCCAAGACCTTGTTGTCTTGCACAAGCTCGCTCATGCAACCAATCAATAACTTCAACAAACTCTGTCTTGATATTGTTAGGTAGAATGTTCATCTCATCTAAACAATTTCTAGCTAATTCTTTCCACTCTTCATCTCCATAATTCAAGAACCACTGATTGTTCAATACTTTGACAACACATTCAGCTCCACAACGACATCTAACTGGTGCATTTTCTAATACTGGGAATTTTTCTAGATGATTATTCTCTTGTAGCCAAACTCGAATCTTGTCACGACCAAACTGCACCTTTTCTCCATCAAATTGTAAACACTTATCGTTGAGTTTTCCATCTGTAAACTCTTTGAGATACAACTCTTTGGTTGCTTCTTCTAGCTTGTCATCAGACTGGTCTGAAACTCCCATCTTTTCACAAATCTCTTTTGCTGGAATGGCACCATATCCTTCAGTTATGATTATTGGAATGGGCTCTAATTTTGAGGCTAGTTCATGATTTTTGGCCTTCAAATCCATCAATGCCTGATAGTCTTTAGGTGCATGTGCAGGCACAGACATTACCAATCCTGTACCCATACTAGGCTCTACAAATTCAGCAGGCAATACTGGAATCTCTCGTCCATCATGATTAGTTGCAGTCTTGCCAATAATCTCAATTCCTGGAATCTCACCTGTAATCTCTACTTTTTTCTCAAAGAATGAAATTTTCTTTGCGCATTCTTCAGACACAATCCACTCTTCTCCATCAACTGATACTTTTTTGTAAACAGTGTTTGGATTAACCCAGAGATTTGTTATGCCAAAGATAGTTTCAGGTCGTAATGTTGTAATTGGAAATATAGAATCACCTAACTTGAATTTTATCAAGAAATTTTTATCATCAATCTTTGGTTCAACATCGCCCATTGTATCATGTTGTGATACTGGGTTTTGATCAACTGGACACCAACCTACTGGATGACTACCCTGAATGATTCGCCCCTTTTCTTTTAGTGTAGTAATCTGCCACTCAATAAACTTCTGATAACCTGGAACTATCGTAGTAAACTCTCTTCTCCAATCAATGGAGTAACCCATCTCAATCATTCCAGACTTTATCTCTTCATGAAAGTAATCTGCAATCTTTATTGGTTCAACAAATGTCTTGATTGCATCTTCAGGAACATGATAGATATTTCTCAAACCATCTAGAATCTCTTTTTCTCCAGCTTCAATTCTCTTTGCCATTCCAAGTACCGGAGTACCAGTGTAATGGAACCCCATTGGGAACAATACATTGTACCCTTTCATCCTGTAAAATCTTGCATGAACATCAGCTAGTGTGTATGTTCTACCATGTCCAATGTGTTGTGGTGAGTTTGGATATGGATAAGCTACTGTAATGAATTTTTTTGGTTTATCATTTGGATTTGTTTCAAAGTCTTTGTTTTCTTGCCACTTGTTTCTCCACTTTGTTTCAATCTCAGTCCAGTTCAACGTCATTGTATCATCCTAAAATCATTGATTTTGCTTTGGCTATTGCCTCGTCTTTTTTAGATGTGTCTTTTCCACCACCTTGAGCAAATTTGGCATCTCCACCACCTGAACCGCCCAAAATTGAGGCTATTTCTCGGGCTATCTCGCCTGCATTTACGCCTGATTTTTCTCCTGAGAACACCATAACTCGAATTGTAGGACCCGCTTCAAAGATTCCACAAAATGCAGCAGTTGAATCCTTGCCAACTAGTTTCTTACCAAAGTTTTGATGGAAATAATCATCATAATCTGAACTTGATGTAAAACATAATTTTCCTTTTGTAGATATTCCATCTCCTTCAACTGATTCTTCTGCTAGAACTTTTTCTAACAATACAGGAATCTTTTCTCTAGCTTTTGATTTGTTTTCTTCACGTTGTTTTTCTAGTTGTTCTTTTGCAACTGCTTCCTCAGCTTTGCGTTTTGATTCTTGTTCTTGTTGTTTCTCATACTCAAATGCATTAGGCCCTGAAACAAACTCTAGACGAACTACACCATCTTGAATACGTTTAGTCTTTGTAATTTTGATTAGTTCAATATCGCCAGTCTTTTTGACATGTGTTCCACCACAAGCCTCTACATCTTGGTCTTCGATGGATACAATTCTAACTGCCTTTACTGGAACAACACCTCCCTGATAGATTCTAAATCCATATGTCTGCTCTGCAGTTCCTCTGTCATAGTAATCGATGTTAACATTTAGATTTTTCTTTACCATGTCATTTGCAGCATTCTCAATCTGTTTTACTTCATCATCTGAGAGTGAAGAGTGATGAGTGATATCCAATCTTGCATGATCATCTTCTTTGAAAGCTGAATGCTGCCAAATCCATGAACCCAAGACTTTACGCGATGATGCATTTAGAATGTGAGTGCTGGTGTGGTTTTTAGTAATGTTAGAACGTCTTGTCTCATCAACTTTACATGAAACAATTTCCCCTTCTGTTGGAATTCCACCTTCTAATTTGTGGACGATAATGTTTGCATGTTTGTCTACATCAATTACATTGAATCCTGCGATACTGCCATGGTCTGGCTCTTGACCTCCACCTCGTGCGTAAAATGAGGTCCTATCAAGTACAACCATATCATCAACTACTTTGAGAACCTTTGCATCAAACTCCATTGGGTCATTTTCGTAAAATAGTGTGTGAGTTTCAGGTAGTCCTTCTAGTGGCAGTTCTGCAATTGCCTTTTTCTTGTCAGACTGGTGCAAATCAGATAACTTGGAATAAAATGATGATGGGATTTCAGAAATTGCATCAACTTCTTTGAGATATTCAGGTGTAATGCCATCTGATTCGTAATATGTGATGAGTTCATCAACTGATGGCGTTCCTTTTTCTCTAATCTTGTCTGCCTTTTTCTTCATGTGAACTTTGGATTCTTCGTATCTTGCTGATTCTAATTTCAAAATTGACTTTACATCGTCTCGTTTCTCATCAAGTTCAGGATATGTATCCTTTAGATAATCAACATGCAAATCAATCAAATCATCAATGTTGAGTTTGAGATTTAATTTTGAAATGGTTGCATTGATTCTTCGCAACATCATTCTCAAGTTGTATCCTCCACCAACGTTACTTGGCAATGCCCCATCAGTAATTGCAAAGATTAGAGTTCGCAAGTGATCTGCAATAAGATACATTCCTTCTAGCGGTGTGATCATCTTTTGCATCTGCTCATCTGTAATTCCAGCATTTTTTACTGCAAGACGTCTAACTTGATTCAAATCATCATAATTATCAATCTCTTTTGCAATTTCTGTAAAGTATTTTCGTAAAATTTCAGAGTCTGAATCAATTCCAATTGTTCCAAACAATTTTTCATTAATTGGACCAAAGCAGCAGTCATACGCAGTAGGAGTTCCCATTGTAATCCATGCAAATCTCTCTAGACCTGCACCCATGTCAATGACTCTTTGGTCTAGTGTAGTGTGTTTTCCTAACTCTCCTTGGAATTCAGTAAACACTGCATTTCCAAGCTCTAACCCTCTCACAAAGTATTCTAATGATGGACCAAATGAACCGCCACCTGCCCATACATCTTCAACAAATACTACTTCGTCTTTGTTAATTCCAAACTGTTCAGTTAGTAATCTATAATCCAAATCAACACATTCATCTTTCCAGTATCCTCCCAAATCAGGAACACTGTGCTGTCCTATCATACAAAATGATGAAAAGTGTCTGCCAGTTACCCCGACATTTTCCAAGTCTTTGAATCTCAAACAAGTCTGTGGAACTACCAAAGGATTTGCAGGAAACTCAAAGACTACCTTACTACCCATTACTCTTTGAAAGTCAACAACTGAAGCTATAGTAAAGTACAAGTCATCACGCCAACGACAAACAACA
Organism: Nitrosopumilaceae archaeon; assembly: GCA_013867245.1. The sequence continues at coordinate 598 of JACENB010000038.1, read as the reverse complement.
GGATATCTGCTAACTGAAGTATGATTGTTTTTTACAAAAAACTCTTCGACTTGCTTCCATGATTGTGTATAATCAAATCTTTTTGATGTTGGTGGCTCTCCGATGAATGAATAAGTGTCCAGTCCGTCATCTGGACAAAGGTCTCTGTCTGCATTTAGAGTCCAAAAGAATCTACCACACTTGGCACAAGACTTTCTGACAAATCCCTGTTCTTGAAATAACTTGACGTTATAGTACTTGTCAGGATCTGCTGAAAATTCTTTTAGAATCTCTTTTTTGTCCAACGTTGTTGCCTGCCATTTGCCGATATTAAGAATTAGCGATATTGGAGTAATTTTGAGCCTAGATTTGATGTCTGTAATCTAAATTACATATTCCTCGTTTTAATCAAAATTTTCCGCAATTTTTTATGAATATTGTCTTTTTGGGAATACTTTCTGTATTGATATTGTTTCCAATGAGTGCAGCATATGGCTCTGAATGGAATTTTCTCATGCCATGGGATGCAGATACCATCAATGTTGTAATAGAATCAGACTTTGATGTAGATGATTCAAGAACCGATATCATAAAATCAGTAATAGAATCTGAAACAAAA
>JACENB010000091.1 GCA_013867245.1 Nitrosopumilaceae archaeon | reverse complement strand
ATCCTGATTTTCATAATATAGTCGAATCACTTCATCAACTACAACATTAGTATCATCATCTTTTTCAGTACTTATTAGAAGAAGATGATCATCACCAAGATAAAATGAGAATCGTTTAACTTTATCATATTCGCCAAGAGTGTAGATAGTTTTTCCAAGCCACTTTGACATATCTTTACGGGCTTTCCAATCAAGTATGGATAGATTTACCAGTTCTTTTTCTGCATGGTCTGAAAGCAAGTTTTTTACACCTTCTCTCATGCCACCACCCACACGAACTGCCCATTCATCATAAACAGTAGCAAATCGAATTTTGGGATCAGCATCTAAAATTTCTGAACAAAATTTTTCATAATCCAATACTGTTCAATAAAATAGGAATTATTAAAGTAAAAAAATCCAATTAGGCATATTTTTTAAAAAAAGCTACTCAAAATTTAGATTTTAAATGAATTTAGAAAATCTTATCATCTAGAAAGATTTCTAATAATTATGGAAATTCAGGACGCTGTTGAAAAAATTTTGAAAGTCAGTCCTTCTGTAAGAGTAGTAAGTGTCTGTGATCTCAAAGGCAAATTACTGTACTCAGCACGTTCTAAGAAGGTAAATCTTTTGGTGTCAAAGAAACAAAGTGTGGCATCATTAAAGGCTGCAGCAAAAGATTGGAAGCAACGAAAAAAACTGATGAGAAGTTTGGGGCCATGCAAATATGTTGTTGCAGAATATGACAAAGTCAAGAGACTAGTTATTCCTGCAGGAAGAAACCATATTCTGTACATCACTACTACTGCTTCTCTAGATCATAACAAAATTGTTAGAAAAGTACGTTCTTTCAAGTAGCTTACAATCAAAATTTTTTTCAAGAATTTTTTATTTTGAAGTCTTGGAAAAAATCATCTAAGCAATGTACATTCATTGATTGATTTATTCGACTATCAGAGTTTTCTTTTTCCAGTTCCTCGTCCTGAACTTACCCACATACCTTTGGTGGATTTTGTTGGAGTACTTTCGATATCACCGAACTTAATTTTTCCAGTTCCTCTACCAACAGTGATATATTTGTCGGAAGCTGCTTTTTTTCTTGCATCTTGAAGTTTTTTGAAATCGTTTCCTGCCCATGCGGAATTGTCATCATCTACTTCAATGATTCTTGTACCTCTACCAGTTCGAATTCTTCTTTTTACCAAAATGAACCACATGGTTATACCATTTATCATTAATAAGATTTTGAGAAATGGGCCCACGGGGATTTGAACCCCGGATCTTCGCCGTGTAAGGGCGACGTCATAACCGACCTGGACTATGAGCCCAGAAACCAACGTAGTTAAAAACCATTTAAACTTTGAGAAAGGTCAGAATCTAAAAATTTGATTAAAACATAGCAATTTTGTGGTTCTTGTAAATTTTTTTTCTAGTCCAATAGGATTAGGTCACGTTACAAGAGATATTGCAATAAAAAATAATTTCCAAAATATCACAACTAATTTTGTTACAGGCAGTGGTGCGGCTAAAATTTTAAAAAAATTAGAAATTCAAGTAAATGATGTATACAATCCACCATCATTTATTGTTGAAAACGGTACATTGAAAAGTCCTGCAAAATGGCTTTGGAATTACTATCAATATTACAAAGATTGTAAAAGTATCTCACAAGAAATTTTAGAAAAAGATAATCCAAATCTAGTGATTAGTGATGAGGATTTTGCATCACTAACAGTAGCTCAAGAGATGAAAATTCCAACTGTTTTGATTACAGATATTTTAGAGACTCATTTTACAAAAGGTCTGGCTTCAGTTATTGAAAAAAAGATGAATAAATCAATGCAAGAGATCATTAAAAAATGTGAAGTTGTGATATTGCCAGAAATTGGAGATACAAAAGACAATATTCAGAGAGTAGGTCCAATAGTACGACAAACAGATTATACAAGAGAACAATTACGAGAAAAATTTTCTTTTGGTAAAAAAACAATTGTTATTTCAATTGGAGGAACAGATGCAGGTTTGTTTCTAATAGAAAAAGCACTAGAAGCTATTTCAAAAATTAATCAAGATGTTGAAGTTCTATTGGTTTCAGGTCCATCCATTCACAAAGAATACGACAATGTAAAAAATTTAGGTTTTGTAGATAATTTGCATGAAATAATTTATGCAGCAGATGTGTTGATTTCACTTGCAGGCAAATCAACAATAGATGAGGCTAATGCATATGGTACGCCTGCAATATTCATTCCAATTAAAGGTCATTTTGAACAAGAAGATAATGCAAGAGAGGAAGGTTTTGTTTTTGAAGATATTGAAAGGCTGGACAAGTTAATCATATCCAAATTAGAAGAAAAAAGAAACCAAATCAATACAGAAGGTGCAAAAAAAGCTGCTAAAATTATTCAAAGCTTAATAGATAACTATTGATTTTTGATAAAGTACCATGACAAAGTTAGTAGTAGCAAAATTCGGAGGTAGTGCAATAGGTCCAGATGGGAAATCCATTCCAGAAATTATTCAAAGAATTACTAATTTAAAAAAAGACTCCAAAGTTATTGCTGTTTTTTCAGCTCCATTGACATTAGATAACGGAAAAAAACGTTCCCTTACAGATGTAATGTTAGAACAGGGAAGGAATGCAGAAAATGGTGTTATGCCATCATTAGACATAATCAAATCAACATATGAAAAAATTTTAGGATTAGTAGATTCAGAAAACAAAGATGCATGCAAGAGTGTTATTGAACAAAATCTAGAAAAGGCAAAAAAAGCACTAGATGAGGCATTTGAAAATAAAGAATTTGTCGATGAAATACGTTCACGTGCATTAGCATTCTCAGGAGAGGTTTTGATGTCACACGTAATGAGCTATATCCTAAGAAGCAATAAGATCAAAACAGAGACGGTAGATTTTGAGGATTGGCCCATTATCACAGATAATAACATAGAATCAACAAATTTCCTTACATCAGAATCTCGTACAAAAATGGGTAAAACTGCAGAATTAGTTGAACAAAACGAGGTAGTCACAATTGGTGGCTTTATTGGAAAAACAGTAGATAATGTTACTACTACATATGAGCGAGGAGGATCTGATCGTACTGCTGCCGATTTAGGAATTTTATTTCATAAAAATTATGAAACCAGTATTGATTTTGAGAAGGATAGCGCAGTAGTTTCAGCTGATCCAAAAATAATAGAATCAGGATTAAGAGAGGTTCATCAATTATCATATAATGAAGCAAGACTTGCTGGAATGTTTGGAATGAAAATATTAGATCCAATTGCAATTAAAGAAATTGTTGAAAATGGAGTAGACATGCCAATTACAGTCACAAACATGAACAATCCAGACAAGGTCACCACAATAAAGAGAAATCTAGATGAGCAGAAAGGTCACCCAATCAAGATTGTTACTGGAAAAGAAAATTGTGCGATTTTTAGAATAGAAACAACATCGATACAAAAATTGTTGACATCATTAGACAAGGACAAGCGTTACAGTGAATTTGTAATTTTATCGCCATTTACAAAAGACGGAATTGAATTTTCTAGAATACTATTTTTGGATGGAGATTATGTTAAGAGAAATGAAAAATACTTGCTAGGATTTGATTCTCTTGCAACAATAACATACAACAGAGGAGTGATTACATTGATTGGTGATGAGATGTGGAGAGTTCAACAAGTTGCATCCAGAACAAGTGCAAAGATTGGTGAAGCAGGACTAAATATTTTGAACATGGATGCACAAGAAGAAACTTCTAGAATAATTATTGTTGTAGAAGATACAACAGACAACATTAGAAAAGCAATCAGTGCAATACACCAAGAAATTTCAGAAATTAATTTTATTTAGTGAAAGTGTGGCGCACGGGTTTTTACACCAGTAGCGCCATCAAGGGTTTGTTCTTGGACCATTATCTAGATTCAGTCCGGCGTTACCCAAAACACGCGATACTATACTTTGCAGTTTCTACTATTTAGAGCTGATCTATATAGATCTGATTACATACGCTCAGCAAAATACCATAAAATTATTCCAACACCAAGAATGCCATACCATTTGAAATTTTTCTTGTTTGCAAAAATTGTTGGTGAACCCACCTGTTCATCTTGATATGTGGTTTGACGAATTTTTCTCATTTCAAATGCCTGACCAATCAACCCAATAACAAGGAGTGCAATTGCAATATACCCCAAAGTCCACTCCATATCACAATTTCATTATACTCAGATATGTAGTTTCATGCTTAAAACCACATGAAAAGATAATTCTTTAAATTAGCATAGTTTTTTTCCTCTCCTATGAAAGAAGTTGGAAAAATCTGGATGAATGGAAAACTAGTACCATTCAAAGATGCCAAAGTGCACGTTCTAACTCATGCATTACACTATTCTACATCAATTTTTGAAGGAATCAGATGTTACGACACTCCAAATGGTTCAGCCATTTTTAGACTACCAGAACATGTAGATAGATTCTTCAAATCAGCAAAATTGTACTCTATGAAAATGCAATTTTCAAAAAAACAAATCTCTGATGGAATTATTAAAACTGTAAAGACAAGTGGACTCAAAGAATGTTACATTAGACCATTAGCATACTATGGTTATGGAACAATGGGATTAACCCCAACTGCAAACAAAGTGGATGCATCTATTTCATGTTGGGAATGGAAAATGGGTGAGTCAAAAGCAGGAAAGTTCTCAGGAGCAAAATGCAAAGTATCAAGTTGGATAAAAATTGATTCTAGATCTCAACCAACGCAAGCAAAAGCAGCATCAAACTATGCAAATGCAGCATTAGCAAGAATGGAAGCATTAGAAAATGGGTATGATGAGGCAATCATGTTAAACTGGCGTGGAAAAATTGCTGAAGGAAGTGCTGAAAATATCTTTGTTGTAAAAGATGACATTATTCAAACACCTCCATTATCTGCAGGAGGACTAGAAGGAATTACACGAGATAGTGTAATCCAGATTATTGAAGAAAATGGTGGATTTGTCATTGAACGAGATTTGGAAAGAGATGATCTGTATGCTGCTGATGAAATATTCATGACAGGTACTGCTGCTGAAGTAAAATCTGTAACACAGGTCGATAAAGTCAAAATCGGTAATGGAAAGATGGGTCACATAACAAAAGCATTGCAAAAATCATTTACTGATGTAGTAATGGGTAAAGATGAGAGATTTTTGCCCTGGTTGACATATATCTAAACTTCCAAGAGTTTTTTTACCCACAAAATCAGATATACATTATGGATTCATGTGCAACTGGGGATACACAAGAAATCTGTTGGTTTTGTAGAAAGGGTCGTCATGAAGATTGCATGAAAGAGATTCCCACGCAAGGAAAATCAGAGGGTCCTCATGACTGTACATTTGATACAAAACTCATCCCATGCAAATGTAATCACTAACAATTAGTATCAAATACAGCTATATCTAAAAAAATTCATGAGTTACAATGAGGAGTTTTGGAAGAAATATGCAGATGAAAACGAGTCAAGATATAACGAGGAATTTGCAAAATTTACAAAAGATCTTGCAATATCATTACGATGCACTAGTGTATTAGAAATTGGATGTGGAACTGGAATTGATTTAAGATTATTCCCAGATACTTTTCAAATTCACGGAGTTGATCTTAATGAATATGCATTGGATATTGCAAAAGAGAAATTCCCAGTTGCAAATTTTCAGAAAGGAAGTATAACAGATTTACCATTTGAAGACTCATCAATAGATTTTGTATTTACTCATGGATTATTGAATTATCTAGATGAAGATACACTGAAAAAAGGAATTTCAGAAATGCACAGAGTCTCTGGCAAATACATAATGAATTGTGAAGCATTTAGCAGCATAGAAGAAAAAATTGATGAAAATCAAACATCTCGGAACATGCTTAAACGTTGGATGGATTACAAGGTTCGAATTGTCAGTGATGTTGATATGCATGAAGATATTGAGCCTGAAAAAAAGAGATTCGTATTATTGAAAAAACTATAACTTGAATTTTTCTGGTTCTTCAACATTAATTGGCAAAATTATTCTAAATGTTGAGGGATTATTTGATACAGATATTTTTCCATTATGTTGCTCTATGATATTTT
>JACENB010000103.1 GCA_013867245.1 Nitrosopumilaceae archaeon | reverse complement strand
ATTAATGATGAAGAAGCTAAACTTCTGACTAAAGAATTCAACTTGATAAAATGTGCAAAGAAGATGATGCAGTGGGGAGCAAAATATGTAATTATTAAAAAAGGAGAACATGGTTCACTCATGTTTTATGATGATGTAATATTTCCAACTGCAGGATTTTCATTAGAAGATGTAGTAGATCCTACAGGTGCCGGAGACTCTTTTGCAGGCGCCATGATAGGTTATCTAGCAAGTAAAAATTCAACTAGTCTTTCTGAGATCAAAAAAGCAGTAGTATACGGTAATGTTTTAGGTTCATTTGCAGTTGAAAGATATGGATTAGATGGTCTGTTGAAGATCAAAAATGGGGACATTACAAAAAGAGTCAAGATGTATGAAAAAATGATTAGATTCTAAAAAGACTTAAGTTCAATAATTTCTCAAATTAATTTATCATTGTCACAAGAAGTAACTGAAGACAGATTAGATACTATTTTCCAGCTTCAAAAAGGATTATCAGAAATGATGAAACTTGATAGGTATCCAAAAGACGCTGAAGGTAGAGTGTCTGCATTATCTACTGCAATAATGCATGAAGCAGTGGAGCTGCAAAGAACTACTAATTGGAAATGGTGGAAAACGCCAACAAAATTCAATGAAGATGAAGCAAGAGAAGAATTAATCGATATTTGGCATTTTGTAGTTCAGGCATCACTTGAATTAAACCTCACACCTGATGATATTGTAGCTGAATACAAAAAGAAAAATGAGATCAACAGAGAGAGACAAAGAAACGGCTACTAAGGAATCTTAATTTTTTCAGAAATTGCTTCAAGATTAGTTTCACCAATTAAATCAATGATTGTGATATTGTTTTGAAAATATTCTATCATATCTTTAGAAACTGTAAGAAAAGGATCAGGACTAACAGAATTAATTATTCGGAAATTTTTATCAATTCCATTCTTGTGTAATTGTAATAAAGAATGACCAGATTTATGACCCCAAACTTCTTTTCCACATAGAATTATTTTTTTTATTTTCTTGTTTTCATTAACATATTGTATCATACTATCAATTCCTTTATTCTCTGTAAACAATCTACCAATAATTGCTACTTTGATCAAGATTCCAGAATCCTTCAAATCATCAAGTAATGATATGCTTGCAAGCGTGCAGATTGCAATTTCTGAGTCAGGATTTCCAGGGTAAAACTCCTGCTTTATTGGGAGAACGACCTTACATATTTCGCCAATGATGTTTCCAAGGCTATTCATTTACTAAATCACGCACAGTTTTTGCAATAAATTCAACATTTTTTGTAGATACATTTGGATGAACAGGTAAGGACAAAACATGTTTTGATGCCCAATCAGTATTACTTAATTTTGATTTTATTTTGTAAATAGGGATTTTGTGAACAGGGATTGGATAATAAACTGCAGCACCGATACCTTTTGAGTTGAGTTTCTTTAAAATTGAATCTCTATTTTTTGTTGCAATAGTGTATAATGACCAATTAAATTTTTCATTTTTTCCTTCAAAAGGAATTTTTATTTTTGTATCAGATAGTAAATCAGATAATAGTTTTGCATTTCGTCTTCTAGACTGAATAAATTTTGGTAATTTTTTAATTTGGATTTTAGCTATAGCAGCATTAATTTCAGGTAGTCTTAGATTTAATCCAAATATTTTGGAGTCATATCCTTTAATCATGCCATGGTTTCTAATCATCTGTAATTTTTCATGGAGGTTTCTATTGTTAGTAACTATCACTCCACCCTCTCCAGATGTCATTACTTTTCCTGGATAGAGACTATAACATCCAAGTTCAAAAAATGTTCCAGTATGTTTTCCTTTAAAAGTTGAGCCAAGTGATTGTGCAGCATCTTCAACTACTGAAAGATTATGCTTTCTTGCAATTTCTTTAATTCTATCAAGTGATGATATATGACCATACAGATGTACAGGCATTATTGCTCTGGTTTTTCTAGTAATCTTTTTTGTAATTGATTCAGGATCAATTGTAAAATTTTCTTTTAAGATATCTGCAAAAACAGGTTTAGCACCAGTAGATGCAATTGCATTTGCACTAGCAACAAATGTAAAAGAAGGAACAATAACTTCATCTCCCTTTTTGATATCAAGTGCATATAGTGCTGCTTGTAAAGCAGCAGTACCAGAATTTACTGAAACAGCGTACTTTGTTTTGGTAAAAGTTTTAACTAATTTTTCAAATTCCTGTACATTCTTCCCTCCATCTTTAGAGGCTGAAGTAAGCCCTCCTGATTTTACTACTGAGACTACGGCTGAGAGTTCTTCTTTGCCTAAAATAGGCGTGTTAATTGGAATTTTCACAAATTTTGTCCTTAGTACTACTGTATAAACACAATTACTACGCATGAATTTTTATATTTCAAAATTTGGCAATCGGCATAATGAAACCACGTCATTTAGAAAAGACAGACAAAGGATACAAAGTTTTTCTGTATATTTTCTATATTTGTGGATTCATTATGAGTTCATCACTAATCTTTGGAGTGTATGTTACAATGATTGAGTGGATGGAAAATGGAACATATGTGATGGGAGAAGCCATACACAACACAACTATTCCATTTGAAAATTTTGCAAGAGTATCAACATGGATATTTTTTTCTACAATAATTGGTTGGTATTGTGTATCTAGAATAGGTTGGAGAAGAACTGCAGGAAATAAAATTGTTGGAACAAGAATGGCATTACTACAGTTAATGTTGTTAGGCTTTTCAATCATAACTTTGTTTGAAGTGATGTACAACTTTTCAGTATTAACTGCTCAAATTTCTGCAGGAATTATTGATGGTGTACTGCCAGATATTGATAGATTATCGATTGCATATCCCGATCCAGATCGGCCTTGGAATACAATTTTTGCAATCAAAATGTTTCTAGCAGCATTCATCATTAGCACTCATGCATTCTATCTTAGTACAAAACCTAGAAAACCACTAGATGAACCAGAAGTTTGATAATTGAAATTTTAAGACTTTTCTTCTAGTATGATTAAATAATATCATGGGATTGTTTGGTGGAAATAAAAATGAATTAAAGTGCAAAAAGTGTGGAACTATCCTTTCAGATTCAGAGAGATTAAAGAAACATCAAGAAATAGCTCATAACAAGAAAAAGGAAAAATGCAGAGTTTGTGGAACAGAATTTAACACTCAAGAAGATTTAAGAAAACACAAGAAAAATTGTAAATAGGTTTTTTGTTATTCAGAAAGTCCTGATTCATACTTTGGAGGTCGTTTTAGGGCTTTTTCTATGGCTTCTAAATTTTTTATCTCATTTTTTGAATTCATAGTCAGAGTTTTGACCATTTCTGTGCCTAATTGAACAGATTGTTCAGGTAATGTCTCTAAGAATTTTTCAATACCTTTTTTGTAATTTTCAATTAAGTCTAGTCCTTCTTCAAGAGTCATGATAATAATTGAGTTATCCTCTATTCAAAGGTTCTAATTTTCCAAAAATTCTTTGAATAACTTTATACGTTTACCACTCAAAAGTTGATTTGATTTGGACATAACTGAAAAAGTTGATTTGATTGAAAGACCACCAACTGAGGAAGTTGTTACACGTGATGAATTAATTGAATTGTTCAAAACAAATTCTTCTCCAAAACATTACATTGGACTAGAGATTTCTGGTTTTTTACATCTTGGAAGTTTAATCAGTACAGGATTCAAGATTAATGATTTTGCAAAAGCTGGTGTAAAGTGTACAATTTTTCTTGCAGATTGGCACACGCTAATTAATGATAAATTAGGAGGTAATTGGGAAACAATTTCTAAGGTTTCAAAATATTATCAAGATGCTTTCAAACTAGTTTGCCCTGATGCTGAAATCATTTTAGGTTCAAAACTTTATGAAGAAAAAACAGAATATTGGTCAGAACTTGTGAAATTTACAAAGCACATGTCATTAGCTAGAACAATGAGAACTCTAACAATAATGGGACGTTCTGAAAATGAAGAGAAGATAGATGTTGCTAAATTACTTTATCCTGCAATGCAAGCAGTTGACATTCATTCTTTGGAGGTTGATATTGCACATGCAGGAATGGACCAAAGAAAAATCCACATGCTAGTCAGAGAAATATTTCCTAAAATGAAATGGAAAGTACCAGTTGCAGTACATCATAAATTGTTGCCAGGTCTATCCAAGCCTGCAGATACCAGTGACTCACAAATTTTAGGAAAAATGAGCAAATCTGATCCAAATTCAGGTGTCTTTATTCACAATACTGATGAAGAAATTAAGAAAAAGATGAACAAAGCCTGGTGTGAAGAGGCAAACATACAGAATAATCCACTATTAGAAATTGCAAAGACGGTGATTTTCCATGAATTTGATGAGATGAGTGTGGAAAGACCTGAGAAATTTGGTGGAAATGTATCATATCAAGATTATAATCAACTTGAATCGGATTTTGCTGAAAAAAAGTTACATCCAGGAGATTTGAAGCAAACAGTTGGGAATTATTTGGTGAAAATAGTATCTCCAATTAGAGACAAGCTTAATCTTACTGAGGAGTTACATGAGGCAATCAAGAAAAGTTACTGAACTTTAAGATCTGGATTAGTTTGTTCTTCTAAATTGTATTTTGATTTGTATCCTCTTGGATTTATCATCAGATCTTTGTAAGAATATGTAGATGAATTTCCCACAATTACTGTACTAGTCATTCCTAATTTGTCTGAATGGTTTGGTAGATTTTCTAAATCAGTCATTACAATTGTTTGAGCTTCTCTATATGCACCAACAATAATTGCAACAGGTGTTGTGGGTTTTCTGTATTTTAATAGAATTTTTCTAGTATCTTGTAACTGATGAACTCTTTTCTTACTGGCGGGATTGTAAATTACAAGAACAAAATCGCCTTTTGCTGCGGACTCTACTCTGTTTTCAATAACTTCCCATGGAACTAACAAATCACTCATACTTACAACTGCAAAATCAGACATTAGTGGTGAGCCAATAATAGATGCACATGAATTCAGTGCAGACACACCTGGAACTATTTCTACTTGAAGTCCATCTTTTGGATCCCAACCACTCTCAGCTAGAGTTTCATAGATTAGTCCAGCCATTCCATAGATTCCGGGATCTCCACTAGATACAAGAGATACGATTTTTCCTGACTTTGCAAGATCAATACATTGATGAGCTCTTTCAACTTCTTGAGTCATTGCATAACGATAAACTGTTTTTCCTTCAATAAGATCTGAAACTAAATTTACATATGTTTCATAACCAATAATGATATCACTTTCACTGATTACTTTTTTTGCTCTAAATGTCATATGATCATTATTTCCAGGACCAACACCAACAATGTTCAATTTTCCGGTCAATTTTAAAACAAATCTGCTTGCAAGTAATTTATCCCTTTAGTGAATTATTGAAAAGGATCAATAAATGGACAATTTACTATATGATCACTATTCGTTGGTCTTGCTATGCTGACAGTAATCTGATCATCTGCTCTAAATGAATCAATATCAGATTTTGTTTCTAGAATTTTTGCATTTTCTGAATCATTCCATTCAATTAGATATATTCTCCACATAGGACTGTAATTTTCATCACCTAATGCAGCTGCTGCAATTCCAGCTTGAAATCCTAATGGACCTGTGCCTTTAATTCCATTTTTGAACTGGAAGAGATCAACTGCTCCCGAATGAGCAATCAAATTTGCTGAAGTTGGAGACGAAGTTACTCCCATCATTTCAGCAGGTCCAGACGGAGTAGCATCAGTTACAATATAGTAAATTGTTCTTCCATCAGGGCCCCAACCTCTATGAGCGACAAATGTGACAGTCATTTCTTCTTCATTAATTTCAGTAATTTGGCCTCCTCCATAGGGCATATCATCTGTGATTTCATTATCTGAGCGTAATTGCATCTGTCCATCAGGCCAGACAATGTGCGGAGTATTGAGTACAACTCCAGTTTCATTGAATTCAATTCTTCCACCTTCCTCAGCTGCAATTACATCTGTAGCAGATTCAAATACAATTTCTTTTTGACCTGTCTTCCATGTTACTTCTATTACAGAAGATAATGCACTGTATTGTGATTCTTGTTGAGGAGTACT
>JACENB010000009.1 GCA_013867245.1 Nitrosopumilaceae archaeon | reverse complement strand
ACATCATATACTTCTAAGACTGGGATCATACTTCCACTTGCAACTACATAAAATGGATTTTGTGTTCCAAATGCTACTTGAAGACCAATCCAAATTACCAAAACTCCAACTGCAACAATAACAACATCTTTGATTACTCCTTTTGAAATAGACTTTTTTCCCAATTACCTAATCGCCTATAGTACCCTTGATTAAATTTACTAGCTATTGAAGTGGTGTTCCGCACTCTTCACAGAATTTTGAACCTTCCTTATTTGAAAATCCACAGTTTGAGCATTTTCCTGGAGGAGCACTCTCTTCTGGCTTTCCCAATAATATGACTTCTCCCACTTTTTTGATATTTGTCCATGGGATACTGCCTTCAGTTCCGTCATTTTGGGTGATTACTAGAACCATTGATTGTGTTGAATCAATTCCAACTTGTTTTGCAATTCCAATTTTGTTAGCATTTTCATCGTATACTGGTCTGCCTTCGATTGAACTTACTGAAGTTGCAGGACTTGGTTGAGTGGCTGTTTCTTGTGGAGTTTGTATTTGAGGTTCCTCAGTTGGTTGTGGAACACTTTCTGCTACATGTTGTGATGTCTCAGCTTGTGATTCTAATGGCTTTGCATTTCCAACATCACCTGCTTCATCTTGTTTCTTGAACTCTCTGTATTCTGCAATTGACGATTCACAACTATTGCAGATGTATTGTCCTCTTTCTGCAAGAATTAAATTTTCTGCAACTTCTTCATTTGGATTTTCAAATTCGATTTTTGGAGAACCTTCGAATTCTTTTTCACAAGTGTTGCAAAAGTGTTTAGAAATTTTATCCGCATCTAATCTACCAATTGGTGCCAAAAACAGATCTGGACCTCCAAGGTTTCCTTTCATCTGTTGTTCATCTGTTACACGAGCCATTACATAGCCTCCAGAACCTCTTAATTTTTTTATTCTAAGTTCAGAACTCATAACTGGGATTTATCAAAACGTCATTTAAGTATATATCAGAATTAATTTTCCACCCAAAAAATATGGTGTAATTCTGGTGAACGTTTTTAGGTGTGAATAACAAATCATCATTGCAATGGGAATTACTCAAATTTCAGATGCAAAGTCTTGGGAAGTTGATGTGATAAACTCTGACATCCCAGTATTTGTAGACTTTTGGGCCGAATGGTGTGGTCCATGTAGAATGGTAGGTCCAGTAGTTGAAGAACTGGCAAGTGACTATGATGGCAAAGTAAAATTTGTCAAGGTTAATGTTGATGAGGCTAACGAATTGGCATCAAAATACAATGTCTTTAGTATTCCAACCTTAATTCTCCTTAACAAAGGTGAGATAGTTAGCCAGCAAGTAGGTGCTGCCTCTAAAGAATCATACAAAAATATGATTGATAGAGCCCTATCATAATTCTCAAAAACACGTTTTTCTTATTTTTTCATAATTTTCTACAGCTTCTAAAAACATACAATCTTTTGTTTTATCAAACAAAATTTGATAAATGAATAAAAACACATCTCCAAGAGTAGTTTAGGGGCCGGTGGTTTAGGGGTATAATGCCTCGTTCGCAACGAGGATGTCGAGGGTTCGATTCCCTCCCGGTCCACTTTTCCAGAAACTATTATACATAAACACCGAATATTATCTTCATGGAAGTATTTGATGGCAAAAAAGCTGCACAGGAATACATGTCAAAACATACCTTGGCATTTTCAACTCCAGAACTAACTCTAATGAGATTTGCATTTTGGTTAGGAGATTCTGTACCAGATCCAAACAATGATGGAAAAGGTATTCCAAGAATGATGACCTTTTTAACAGAACAAGATTTTGAACCTGTTTTGATTGATGATGAAAAATACGAGCCATCTGGAGCAGTCAAGAGCTCTGGATTAATGGGAAATGCTTACACTGAACAAAAAACTGATGGAAAGTTTTGTTCAGAATGTGGCACTAGTCTTTCAGCAACAGCAAAGTTTTGTCCAGAATGTGGAACAACTCAAGAGTAAACTAATTTTTAATTTCTAATTTTATGCTTTAGCTCCACACTTTGTGCAGAATTTTGCATTTGGTCTTAACTCTGCACCACATGATGAACATCCGTTTCCATTATTTTGTGGTGCTCTTTGTCTTGGCATTAATGCAGGATCTGGTGATGGTAATGTTCCAACATCATTGAATGCTTGTTGTGCAGATACAATTCCTGGAGGACCGCCGCCAACTGGATTTTGTGCAGTTCCTGCTCTAGGTGGCATACCCCCTGCCATCATTCCTGGTTGTCCCATACCTGGCATCAAACCTGGTGATTGTGTATTTCCAGAACCTGAACCCATTGATTTTTTTAATTCAAAGATTACTTTGATTGCTAGAAATTCTAATGCAGAATATGCTACTGTATAATCTCCTAATTTCTGAAAGAATTCTTTGTCACTAATTTGACCCTTTTTGTACATGTTGTTAGTATCTAGAAATGATTCATAGTATCCTTGTGACTCGTCAAACAAACTTTGCAGTTTGTCAAAGAGCATGTTTAGTGTATCAACTTCACCAAATGACATACTGTGCTTCAATTTTTGGAATATTAATTACTTTAGGATCTAGATTGGCCAAAAATTAATCCTCCAGAGAAAAAAGCAGTCTCCTTTACTATGGAGACTCTGTAATTGTATTAACTAGTTTATGTGAGCTTTTGGGCCCCCAGCTAACACCGCGAGATGTCTCTGACTCAATGAATACCATACTATCATGTCTTTGTTAAAAAATCATAGTCAAAAAGAATCACTTTTTACTAAATCTTTTTTGGTAATTTCTTAATATTCTACGTTGTGTTCTACAAATTAATCATAAACAATATTTATTCTGCTATTCAATGCAACCAGTGATTAAAAATCTAGTGATAACTATAGTCTGTATTATCTCAGTATCTGTTGCAGTCATATTCTTTGTTCCATTAATCAACGAATTTGAAACCTTCAATTGTATTACTGCCCCGTGTGAAATGCCAAAAATCACCATCTTTGAATCCTTTCAAAAACAATTTTTTGATATTAACAGTTTTGAAGAATGCGTTTCTGCAGGTAATCCTGTAATGGAATCACATCCACGACAATGTAGAACAGCTGATGGTAAACACTTTGTTGAGAAAATAGATACTTGATGATTATGTCATTACAGTAACTTCTTTTTCTGACATTCCACCATATCCTGGATCAATCTTTTGTTTTGGATTTAGTGAAGTATCGTGATGACATGGTTTGTTGCAAACTGGACAAAATTTTCTATCCATTACTATGCATTGACAGATGTGATTTTTTACATATGCTTGTGCTGCTTGATTCCATTCTCCTGTACCATTACAATATACACATACATTTGAACCGCTAGAACCAACTCCTTTACAAAAGTCACATACATCTTCTGTCATGTCTATTATTGTCGTATGTGGTTTTTGAATCAATATATTTGAAAAGATTGACTATCTCAACGCATAATAGACTGCAGGCAATAAAATTTTCAGATGACGTATGATACTGTAATTGTTGATTCACACGTTATACTACCGCAAGGAATGGTAGATAAAAACATCATAATTGATGAGGGAAAAGTAGTTGGTCTGACAAATGACCTTCCTGCTTGTGATACCAAAATCAACGGAAATGGGCTGATTTCTATTCCTGGTCCAATTGACACTCATGTTCACTATGGTGTTTATTCTCCAATTAATGAAGCAGCAAAAACTGAATCCCATGCAGCTGCAATTGGTGGTGTTACAACTATGATGAGGATGCTTAGATTAGGAGATCCATTTTCAAATTCACTTCAAGCACAGTTAGATGCTGCATCTCAAAATCATTATGTTGATTATGCAATACATGCATCCATCTTTACTCCTGAACAAATCAAAGAAATGGATTATTGTGTCAATAAAGGAATTACCTCATTCAAAATTTACATGAATCTTGGTGGTGAAATTGGTCATGTTTACATGGATATGCCACCTAATTCTTCTAAACTTGTTGCAGCTAATGTTGATGTAACTAACGAAATTGTTGAACAGACAGTTAAAACCGCAGCTTCCCTTGGTTGTCCTGTTTTAGTTCATGCAGAAGATTATGAATCCTGTGGATGTGGAATTCAGACCGCACGAGAGAAAAATCAAGATGGGTTATCTGCATGGTCTGAAAGCCGTTCCCCTGAATTTGAAGCAAAAGCAATCAAAACTGTATCAAAGTTTGGGCGTGATTATGATTGTGTAATCTATTTTGTTCATATTGGTTCTGAAAAAGCTCTAAAACAAATTCAAGAAGAGAAAAAACTTGGAACAAAAATTTTCGTTGAGACATGTCCTCATTACTTGACACTATCTTATGAAAAACAAAATGGATATCTTGCAAAAGTAATGCCTCCTATAAGAACTGAAAATGATCGAAAAGCAGTATGGAATGCACTTTCTACAAATCAAATTGATACAATAGGAACTGATCATGTTGCAAATCAACTCAAACTCAAATTAGGGGGAGATGATGTGTGGTCTGCATTAGCCGGATTTCCAGGAATTGGAACTGTGCTTCCTATAGTGCTCAATGATGGAGTAAATCAGAATAAAATTTCCTTAGAGCAATTTGTGCAATTTACCAGCCAAAATGCCGCACAAATCTTTGGAATGTATCCTCAAAAAGGCACTCTTGAAAAGAATTCTGATGCAGATATCACAATGATTGATTTGAAAAAAGAAAAGGAGGTAACCTCTGAATTATTTGGTGGATTTTCAGATTATATCGTTTATGAAGGAAGAAATCTCAAAGGTTGGCCTGTAAAAACAATTGTTAGAGGAGAATTAATTGCTGAAGACTTTGAAGTGATTGGAAAACTTGGTCATGGAAAACTTGTCCCAAGAACAATAAAGAAATAATTTTTTAAATAAATTTAATCGCACCATATCCTACAACTGATGATGTGTCACCCATTACATCTCCACTAGTAGTATAGCTTAGTAACTCTCCTTTGGTTGCTCCAAGCTTTTTACAAGCAATCATTACTGATGCCATAGCACCATATCCACAGGAAGTTACTCTTTTTTCCATTAAAACTCTGTAGAATTTTTCAACATCCATCTCCAATATTGGCTCAATCAACGCTTTGTCTTGAGAATGTGCAAATGAATTTTCTTCATAATGTGTAAAATCTGAAGAGGCAACAATCATTGTATTTCTTGAACTTGCAATTTGAGCTACTGCATTTCCAACATCTTTTGCCATCTCTAAACTCTGATCTAATAAAATTATTGGAAGAATTTTGAATTCGTTAGAGAGAATTGATTGTAACATTGGAATCTGAACTTCTAGACTATGATCTTTTGAATGAGAAAATTCATCAATCTCTATGTATTTTGAATTATTTGAAATCTCTTTTGCAGCCTCTGAATCCACTTCTACCAGTCCTAATGGCGTTTCCCATTTGGCATCAACCATTGTAGCCACATCTTTTCCAACTCCAAAGTGGTTTGGTCCCAGAATGATTACTAGTTCAGGATTTTTCGATGAAATTGCTTTGTAAGAATGACATGCAGTAGGCCCAGAATACACATAGCCAGCATGTGGAGAGATGATGCCGAAAATTTTCTCATCTTCTTGTATTTGATTACCAGGTCCATACTTGTGATGAATACATGAATCTATAATCCCTTCAAGTTCCTCCTTTGTTCCAGGATAAAACTGCCCTGCAACAACTGGTTTTCTAATCATAACACTACCTCAACTTTATTTTATAAAAGATCATTAGCTGATTCTCTAATGATATTTCCATTAGGTTCTTCTTCTTTGAAAATAATTCCCTGAAATTTTGAAATTTTGGTTGATTCGTCCTTCCATGCATCTTTGTTTAATCCTGCTTTTTGACATGTGTATTCTAAGAATTCTTTTTCATTCCATCCGTATTCTGTAGGAACTTGAGGTAACAATAATCCTGAAGTAAATTCATTCTCTACAATTAATCCATCAGTTCCAACTTTGATTTGTGATAAATATTCAGAATATTCATTTACTTTGATCTCTTCTGGAGGTGAAAGTACAGTCACTTCGAATGTTATTTTATCTAATTCCTCTTCTGTAACTGGAGGAAATCTTGGATCCCTTGTAGCTGCTGAAATTGCAGCATCAACTAATCCTTCAGATAATTTTCTTTCTGGAACTG
>JACENB010000001.1 GCA_013867245.1 Nitrosopumilaceae archaeon | reverse complement strand
CCTTGTTCAGATGATTCGAATTTGTAAATCTGCTCAACCGTAGAATCCTCAAAAATCTCTGCATCGTGTGTGATTATGATAAATTGCATTGGTGTTTCAGAATTTGAAATATTTGATAACTGAGATAGCACTCCTACTAGTGCTTTCTTTCTCTCAACATCAAGATGTGTAGTGGGCTCATCTAGAATCATTAAATTGAGATTTGATGCGCCAAGCAGATTTGCCATTCCTAGCCTCAAAGACAATGCGACACTCACCTTTTCTCCTCCACTAAGTGATTCTAAATCCAACTCCTCACTCTTTGAATTACAAATTATTGAAATGTCTCTGGCTTTTTCTGTGAGTTGAATTCTTTGAATTTTTGTATTAAGTAATGCAAGATATTCTGATGCTTTTGCTGAAATTGCATTAAGTGCCCATGATCTTAAACTTGTAGCAACAGGACCGTCTCTACTAAAAACATTATTTTGTATCTCATCTAGATTTGTAACGTATTCCTTTACAACTTTTAATTCTGAAATTGCACTTTGAATAATTTTAGTTTGCTCAACACCTTTTGAAATTTTTTCTAAAATTGCCCCTATCTTTTGATCGATACTTGATAATTCCATCTGTTTTTCATTTACACTTTTTTTAAGATTCAAAAATTCTTGCTCATCAAATCCTCTTGTTTCTGATTCCAATTGTGAAATATTCTCAAAGATTGTCTTTGCATGTGAGTCAATTTGTGATATCTCCATTAGGTTTGAATTGTTAGTTGAAGGAATTTTTTGTATGTTCTCTTTTTTTGTTTTGACCTCTTCTTGAATTTTATCCAATTCTTCTTTAGATGAAATTGAATGTGCTCGAAGTGTTGCTTCTGCATCTCTTGCTGATTGCAGTTTTTCTGAGAATTCCTTTCTTTTTTGATTGTACATTTGATGTTCTTTTTCTTTTAAGATTATTTGCTCTTGTAGTGACACTAATTCTTGCTTAAGATGTTCTTCTTGGAATAATGGATTTAATTTCTCTACATCTGAATCACATACAGGACATTTGTTATCTTTGAGCTGAAGTTTTGCAGCAAGTGATTGCTTTTCTCTTAGAGATGCGGTTTGACTTTTCATCTCTTGAATTTTCTTTAATGTCTCTTCTACTGCCTGCTCTACCTTTTGGATTTTGGACTCTAAATCCTCCTTAAGGCTAGCGTGCTCAAAACACCCCTCACAATCACGTATTTTACGCTCATTTTCGTTAATTTCTTGCTGAATTTCATGAATTGCCTCTTTTGCATATTCAATCAACTCTCTTTTTCTAGTCTCAAGTTGATTAAGTTTGTCAATTTTTGGGGCTTCAGTTTCCACATTTTTTCTTAATTCATCAACTTCCTCTTGTAATTGCTTTTGTTTAGTTTGTAATTGAATTTTTTGAGGCTCTGATTCTTTGATTTCATTTTGATATCTTTCTAATTCCCTTGATAAAATGTCAATATGTGTATCATCGTATCCAATTTTTGATCTAATATTTTCACGAAATTCTTTGTTTACAGTCTTCATGGATTCAGAAGCAACATCAAGTTTGTCAATTCCTATTATTGCATTTAGTAACTCTTTGAACTCTTTTGGCTTTGCATTAATTATCGCATTTAATTCACCTTGTTGGACAATTGATGCAACTTTTAATTTTTCAAAATCTAACCCAATTGCTTTTTCAACTTCTTGTGTCATTGATTCCCCAAACTGTTTTCGTTCACCGGCTGCAATCTCTATCTTTTCATCTCCTACAATCTCAGTAAATTTTGCTGAAAGAGTTCCTTTACTGTCAATCTTTCTTACTGCTTCAAATGATTTACCATTAACTGAAAAATTAACCTTAGAGTATCCTTGGTTTGCACCACGTTTGATTAGTCCTTTGTTTGATTTCCTCGTGTGTTGTCCAAACAATCCAAATGTAATTGCATCAATGATGCTTGATTTTCCTGCACCATTATGTCCTACAAACACAGTTACTCCATTATCAAATTCTAGTTTTGTATCTGAGTGTGCTAAAAAGTCTCCAAGCTCAACTGATGTGATCAATATTTTTTCTCCTTTTTGAATTTCTCAAAATTCTCAATGATTATTTGTGATGCTTCTTGAATTTGTCCTGATGATAAAACTGGAAGTAGTTCCTTGATTGCAAGATTAGCTGCCTGCTCTGAGCCTAGTGCATCAACTGAGAGTCTATACATCTCATCATCAATGATGTTTGGTCTGTCAAGGAATACAGAGGAATCTGAAACCTGCTTTGTGCTGATTCTCCAAAAACATCTCAAAACCAAGGAATTGAGCCTGGCAATTTGTGCCTGAATGTGGTCAGTCTCTATGTTTTCTCCATGAATATTGACCTCTACAACTGGCTTTTTTGCAAGACTGGTAATTTTTTCTGAAATCTCATCTATGGTCTTTGAAAGTTCTTGATAATCTGTCTTGAATGAAAACTGTGGTCTTGTATCAAGTTGAATCCAGTTTGGATTTGCTTCTTGTCCTGAAATATCTACTTCAAAGAATCCTTTCTTTGTTTCTTTGATACCTTCACTTGTTGTAAGTTCAATTGAGCCAGGATATGCAATTGGTCCATTTAGATGATTGAATTTTTTGACATCTGTATCATGCAAATGACCCATAGCATAATACGTAAAGTTTTTTGGAAGATCAGTTGATTGCAACTCTCCTGCAAATTTGTTGAACTCTGTTATGCCTTGATGTAAAACCAAAATTTTATGTCCTGAAAAGTTTTGAGCAGCTTTGTCTACCTCTGCAAATTTTTCTTCGTATTGAGGAATCTCTGTTTTTCTTATCTTGTCAAATCCTGCAAGAAGAACACCTTTGTGTTCAATTGGTTTTCCCTGACCGATATATTTTGAAAATTCTAAATTGTGATATACATAAGGAATAGGAGTTGTTCTAATTCTACTAATGTCATGTTCTCCTAAAATGAAAAATGAATCTATATTATTTTGTTTTAATCGCTTTAATCCATTTGCCATTTGTACAATTGCAGTACCGTTTGGATTTGGAACATGAAAAATATCTCCAGCAAAGATTACAAAATCAACATGATCTTTTATTGATGTGTCAATTGCTTGATTGAACACATCATAGACATCTTGTGCACGTTCCTCTGAACCATATTGTACTAGTCCTAAATGAGTATCTGAAATATGTGAAAACTGCATTAGTCTAACAACAAATCTTTTTGAACTAGTCCTTGCGTTGATTCTACTGCAACTTCTTTCATCTTTTCTGCATTAGCCCAAGCATTTACTGCGCTTTGATCTGCTCCCATTATCTTCTCTTTGACTTCTTCTACGTGTACAAGTGATGGTAGGTTGGTCCATTGTCCTACCAGAACTGCGTCACCTACGTTTAGTGAGGTCAATTGAGCAATTAATTCGCGGCTAGTTGACTCTGTTGCTGAGGCTATTTGGCGCTGATCATCTTCTTGAATTATCTTCATTATGGCAAAAGAGCCCATCTGGCTCAGAACATTAAGGTCCACACTTCTAGGTCTTTGAGATACGACTCCTAATCCTAATCCAAACTTTCTTCCTTCTCTGGCAATCTTTGCTGCCCAATATTTTGCGCTGGTATCGTGATCCTTTGGAATGAAAACATGTGCTTCTTCAATAATTACAAAAATTGGAGAATTGAATCTATAGTTTCTTTCTCTTTTACTCTTACCGTGTCTTGCAATACTTGCATCTTTTCTATCTTTGAGTAACTGCTGCAAATAAAATGCAACTGCAACATTTGCCTGTTTCTCTGACAGCTCTGAAATGTTGAGTACATTAGTACGGCCTTCTTTGATAAAACTAATTGGATCACCCATATCAGGGTCTAGGATATCTTCAAATCTTTTTTGAGCTTCATCAATGATGTCTTGAACTCGATATGCTGACGTTCTAATCTCCTTTAGTTTCTTGTCTTCAGAATTTACGATAAAATCAACTTCGTTTTCCAGTTTACTCCAAAATTCTTTTGATTCTTTGACATGTTTTGTAAATGCCATTCTCAAAACTCTTTGCTGGACATTTGCTCCATCTCTTATCTCTAAAACCTCTGAAAGTTGATCTGCATCAAGTAATCTTGGATTAATTTTGGCATCAACTACATTAATTCTTGGAATGTTTAGTGTAGTGTAATCATTGTGATAATCAAAAATTATTACTGTTCCTTTTAATTTTGAAATTTGTTTTGTAACTAGTGAAACAAGATTACTTTTACCCATACCTGTCATTGCTAAAATTCCCAAATGTCTTGAGACAATTTTATCTAAATTCACTTTAGCATCAATTGTCTTATTTCTCAAAAGATTTCCAATCTTTACCCATCCGTCATTATTGGGACTAAAGATTTCCTCAAGGTCTTGCTTGCTTGGTTGAGTGATTTCTGTGCCTGGGATAGGTGGAATTGCAGGAATAATTGACTGACCCTTTCTCAAATTATCTAAAAATCCTAAAATTCCAATATGTGCAGTAAACGTCTTGTCTCTCTTGTTTAGTTCTGCAATCTCTGTGCTCTCAGCTGCTTCATCAAAATTTCTAACATCTGCAAATGCTGCACTTGTAACAGATGATTTCTCAACTAGTCCTAGAATTTCTCCTTCATCAGAACCAATCTTGATGTATTCTCCAACTGAAAGAGCTCTTGATGTTATCGCAGTGACAAATGTTGGCTTTGATTCACCAATCACAAATCCTAAACTCAACCTAATACCTCACGAGAACCGATCTCATTACTTAGACCCAACAAACTAACCATTTTTGCAAGTTCCTTATCAGATATTTTACAGTTATTGTGTGCAAGCTTTAGTGCATATGGATATCCACCGATACTTGTTTTGTATAATTTGTTCATGACTGATTTTATCTCTGCTTCATCATGTTGTTCACCAAGAAATTCTAATTTTATTATCGGTGTGGAATCGCTTAGTCTCACAAATGTAGATGAAATGACTTTGTCTGAACCATATTTTTTTTCAACAAATATCTTGCTAAATCCTGGATTGTTTGTAACATGATTATAGTAGAAAATATCCCCCGCCAGCGAACCTAATTTTTCAAATTGTTTTTTGGTGTTTGATGTTTTTGCAATGAAAATAACATTGTCTCTTTTTTTCATTGTTCTAACTACTTGTGCATCCAAGGTTGATTGTCTTGTCATGAATTGAGAATGCAAGGAGCCATCCATTAGTACTAAATCGACTTGGTCCACTGTTTTCTCACACGCATCAATCTCCATCTTACTTGCAATCCGTGAAAGGTCCGTATCTGAGCCTAATCCTGACTCGTGTAAATCAACTAAAACTTCTCCATCTGCCTTGATGGAAACTGCTGTAGTTGCCCAAAGCTCAATTCCTTGAAATTTTGTATTGTTAAAACTAGAATCAATTCCTGCAGTAACGACTTCTTCTTTTACAGGCGTAAATTCAACCCAATTCTCTCTTGCCTTTTGTATAATTTGTTCAAATTTTGGACCCTTTAGAATAGACAGCATCTTGTCTCTGTTGATAATGGCATCCTTGTATACGGTATTGAGCACAACAATAGTTCGTTGGTTTGAATAAAATCTTTAGGTTATACTGAACCTTGACAAACCTGATCCATTTATCCAATCCTTCCTTTGAAAATTATTTTTTCCTCTGTACCTGATGGAGTGCTTTTGTCTATGTATCTAATTTCATATTTGTCTCCAATGTGAATTGTTTGTCCATCTAATTCTCTAGGAATTTTGATCTTCACTTCAAATGTACTTGTATTTGGTCCAGTTTCTATTAATGCCCAAGAGTTTGCATCAAATTTTGGATTGGCTAAAGTGGTTCTAATTCCTCCATCTCCCCTAAATTCAAATGAACTAAGAGGAATTTTATCCTCATCTTTAGAATCTCTGTTTGCATCTGGTTCGTAAATTCTTAATGTGAATTCCTGACCTATTCTAGAACCTCCACCAGATGTCTCTACTTTTGCAAATGTTTTTGTCAGTGTAATTGATTTTGTTAAAACCCTCTCTTCTCCTGATGAATCTGATTGATCTAAATATCTAATTAAAACAACATCATCTTGTTTGGTTGTATCGGGTAACTCTAATTTCAAATAAAATTTCCCTGTATCCACTCCTGTTTCAATCATTGTTTCAGGTCCTTTTATTGGAACTCCATTAACTGTAAATTCAAAAAGCCCTTTTGTACTAATGACATCAATACCACT
>JACENB010000140.1 GCA_013867245.1 Nitrosopumilaceae archaeon | reverse complement strand
ATACTGTTGCAGGAGAATTGGTCTTTGGAAGCTGTACGACTTCGTTGAGTGCAAATCCTTTCTTGACATCAATATCTTTGAAATTGACAATCAACTCTACTGACTGCTTGAACTTTTTTGCCTTTGTTCCAGCCTTTGCATCTTTTACCATATCAACTAGCTCTGACTCTGTAATCATTACGAACATTTTCGAGAAAGCCTACTTAAAATCGTTTAGAGGCAGGTATTCTCTAGGTCTTGATTATTTTAAAAAATTTCATTTTTTCCCCAAAATAATTGAAAATCAACATCAAATTCGTCTCAAAACCTACATATATTAAATCACAACGACAATTTTCGAACACCTTGCATAGATTTGATGAACTTGATATGAAATTGCTCTTTGAATTAACCAAGGATGGCTCGATCTCAGTTCCTGTACTCTCAAAAAAACTAGGAATCAACGCATCTGTACTTTACAGCAGAATCAAGAGGCTGGTCAAAAAGAAACTGATAAAGAAATTCACAGTCGAAATAGATGACTCTTTGCTTGGAATCGGTGTAAAGGCTAACGTTGGAATCAACAGAGATCCAAAATTCAAAGACGCAATTCACAAAAAATTCATGGAAACTCCTGAGGTTGTATCGATTTCAGAGGTTACTGGAAGATTTGATATCATGATTCAAGTGTATTCAAAGAATCTCGAATCTCTTCACTCTGTAGTAATTGAGAAGATTGGAAAAATTGAGGGTATTCAAAATACCGAGACCTTTGTAGAATTACAAAAGACAGACAAAGATCCAGTATATCTTAATGAATTGGCATAATTCATACATCATCTATTAATAATCAAACAAACTACTAGTCATAATGTCCGAAGATACACAAATTTTCTATTGTGAGTTATCAAACAAGAAGAGAAAAGAACAATTTGGAATTGATACTGCACAAGAAAAATCTGAAAAACCACTCTAAATCCGAAATTATCAATGCTTAAGTCTTGAACATGACTTGTAGATTCATGGACGAGTCCAAGCTTTATACCTGCAAAAACTGTGGTGCTGAATTCCCATCAACTGAAGTCCGACTCTATTGTAAGGTATGCAAATCAAATCTTGACAAGACAGGCCAGCTTCCCAAACTCTAAATTCATAAGTTGGAATTTTCTGAATTATTCTTAATGGATAAACGAGATGCCTTATTCTTATTTGGAATTCTTGCTGGAACAGGAACTGCTGTAGGAATTGTGGTCCTTTTGGCAAATGGCTTTATCAAAAATCCATTTATCTAGATGCATCTTTTACAATTTTCATGAAAACAGAAAATGAAGTTGCAGAATACAGAACAGTAATTGAACAAAGATTGGTTAACGCCGAATCAATGGATGCAATGAAGTACTACCAAGGTGTTCTAAGAGCACTTGAATGGGTAGTAACAGGAAATGATGTTTAGGTTTTATACACAAAACCTGTAACTGTATCATGAACTGTATTGTGTGCTCCAAGAAAAAAGAAGACTATATGGTTTGGAGCAACAAGATAGTAATTTCAGCAACGTATGATTCTAAAGTTCAAGATCATGATGTAGTTAGAAAATTATCACAACATGATGTCATTTGTCATAATTGTATGCAGAAAATTTTAGATGATGTAGATAAAACTCGAGTCTAGTTACTGGAATTTTTCATCCCATTTGCCTTCATTGATTTCTGCTGTAATCTCTTTTGGAGTCTTTCCTTCAACTTTGACTCCTAAAGCAAGGCATGTACCAACGATGGTTTTTGCAACTGACTTTAGTGATGATGCATAAGAGTTCTCTAGTTTGGTATTTGCAACTTTAACTACTGCATCCATTGTTACATCTCCTGCCCATTCAGTTCCAGAAGCGCCAGAACCTTTTTGGATTCCTGCTTCTTTCATGATTAGTGCAGCTGCAGATGGGATACCAATTTCAATCTCGTACTTTTTTGTGTCGCTATCAACAATAACTGTAACTGGAACTTTCATTCCCTCAAAGTCTTTTGTTTTTTCGTTAATTGCATTGATAACTTCCATAATGTTAACGCCAAGTGGACCTAGTGCTGGACCTAAAGGTGGACCTGCAGATGCTCCTCCGCCTGTTACAAGTGATGAAATTTTTTGTTCTCCCATATTTTATCGCCTCAAAATGAAAATTTAATCCTTCCTAACCCTCAGTTGATAATTTTAGATAGTTTGCGTCGACTGTGACTGGCAGTTGGTATGATGCATCAAGCAAAACAACTGTAGCTTCTTCTTTGTCTGAATCGATTCTGGTAATTGTTGCCTTCATTCCCTTGAATGGACCTCCAGTGATTTCTACGACATTGTCTACTGCTAGAGTTGAAACTGTTGATTTCTTTACCAAATATCCTTCGATATCTTTGAACTCTAATTCTCCTCTTAATTGACCGCGGATGTGTCTTACACCTTCTACTGCCATGTATGCATCACTTGGATTGATTGCTTCAATGACAACATATCCTTTAAGATCATTTACCCAAAATACTGATTGAATGTTAATTTGATTGGCATTAGCTTTTGCTTCTAATAACCTCATTACCACTTTTTCTTGTCCACCAGTGGTTCTAATTGCAAACAAATGTGATTTTATTTCTTCAGACAATTTTACCTACCAAATGTGATCACCGAAAAGACGAATTGAATGATAAATCCAATTACTCCAACTCCTCCAATACCTAGCAATACCAATCTGAGATGTTGTTTATACTCATCTTTGTCTGGCTTTTTGGCCATTTTCAAGGTATTTGCCATGTTCTTCAAAGTCTGCTTCGGGTTCATTGGTGGAAATTAATAGGGTCTCCTTATATCTCTTATTTCATGGAGCTGTTAGTTGCATACGCCGATGATCCTGCTGGTCACAATATGGCAAAATTTCTTTGCAAAGATATGACTCAGGATGGAGATGTATTTCGTGGAAAGCATTATGATCTGGTGATTATTCCAACCCCTGCAATTTCTGCAGATTGGTTAGAAGAAAAATACGATTATGATGGATTTGTATTCCTATCAAAACATGCAGCTGAATCTGGAGTGCTTGCACTTACCTGCCATAGTACTGGGAATTTCTCAGAGGCAAAGTTTGGTGGAAACGACAGACAAGTAGCAATTCCTCATCCTGACTTGCAAAAGAAATATCTGCAAACTTTACGTGATCATCAGTCTGATTTTGCAGAGTTTGATATTACAATAGAGGCAACACATCACGGACCAACAGATCTCAAAAAGCCTTCAATCTTCATCGAGATTGGAACCACTGAAAAACAGTGGACTGATGAAAATCTATGTCACAGGGTTGCAAAACTAGTTCATGAAGTAATGTCAAATGACATTCCAAACAATCCAGTTGCACTATGTTTTGGTGGAACTCATTATCCTACAAAGTTTACAGAACAACTTCTTGATGGCAAGTATGCACTTGGAACAGTCATACCAAAACATGCACTTGACAATCTTGATGAAGACCTGTTCTCCCATATTCTCAAACAAAACAGTATGGCAAAGTTTGCTCTACTTGATTGGAATGGACTTGGGCCAAACAAGCAAAAAGTTCTTGACCTTCTAGAGTCTACAGAACTTGAGGTAGTCAAACTTTGAATCTTGAGAAAAAGATTTACAAAAAATTACTAGAAGTTCCAAAAGGGCAAATCACAACTTATGGAGAACTTGCAAAGGCAGTCGGTCTAAAGAACGGACAAAGAGCAGTTGGTAGAATAATGAACAAAAACCCGTACCCCGTTATCATTCCGTGTCACAGAGTTGTAATGTCAAATGGTAAGGTTGGTGGATATGCATATGGAGAGCATATCAAAACTAAGATGCTAAATGATGAAGGCATCCAAATTGAAAATGGTAAAATTTTAGATTGGGAAAAAACTGTTTACAGATTCTAGTTCTTTCTTTTTGCGACAATCTCTTCCATTAATTGTCTCAAGTGGGCCTTGTTTCTGACTGTGTTACCACCTACTTTTTTGTAAAGTGCCCAAAATTCTGGATTAGTCAAATCCTTTCTGTCTTTTGCAATTTTTAGTAGTCTTCTCAATGAGCGGACCTTTGCAACATAGACTTCTTTTTTACCAACACGTGCACCTTTACGTCCTTGTTTTGAACCTTGTTTGGTACCTCTCTTGTTTCTCTGGGCTTTCTTTTCTTGTGCTCTTCCTCTGGATGTTCCAGTAAATGAATCGATTTTGATTGTGTTAGCTGTAATTAGACTGCGAATGTTCTCTCTTGTAATTGCATCAGCAACATCAGTAAGATGGTCTGCATCAAACTTTATTCTGTGAACGCCAACACCAGTAACTCTGGCTGCTAGTCTTTTCTTAGCTTTAAGATTTACTACCACTTGCACTCACTCTCGCATTGAAAATTTTGAATTTTTGTTCGACTGCTTTTGTTACAATCTCTTTTCTTTTTCTAGTACCTACACTGTGGCCTAATCTGACTCCATCTTTCTTTGGGTCAAGTTTTGCCAAGTCATCTAAATTGTAAACTAAGTTATCTGTAAATCCTGATGGGTGTAATCCTCTTGCTTCTTTTGGTCCACCAAATCCTACTTTGACTAGACCTGGACGACCTCTACTCCATTGTTTTCTCTGATGATGATCAATACCTTTTGGTTTTCTCCAACCAGTTTGGAGTCTAACATAACGCCAGCTCTCTGGTCTTTCAAAATCAGGATTGTGTTCTTTAATCTCCTGTCTCTTTGCAATCTTGTCCTTATTGATCGGCATCAGATTGACTCTTGAAATTTGGAATAAATACGTTCCTAGACGGTCAAAATAATTTCAAATGCCAAAAGATAATAAGGAAATGGAAGGCGGATCGAAATATCTCATGAACAAGCCTGGGATTAATGACATCATTTTTGGAGGCGTAACACTCTGACACAAGTAGTAGGTACTGCTACAACTGACAAGTTTTCATCACAACTCAAAGATTTTGGGATCAATCCATCCAAAGTCCATAGAAATCTCAGTACTGAAGAGATGGTTAGTCTTGCAGTTGAGAGAAACGAGGGTGTTGTAAACTCTACGGGCTCTCTTTCAGTAAATACTGGAAAATACACCGGACGTTCCCCTGATGACAGATTTATCGTATATGATGATAAAACCCATGAAACAATTGATTGGGGAAAAATCAACCATCAATTTCCCAGTGGCAAATTTGAAAAACTATTAGAGAAAATGAAAAACTTTGTTGATAACAAGGAACTCTTTGTATTTGACGGATTTGTAGGAGCTGATCCTGAAACACGTTTACCAATTAGAGTCATCAATGATCATGTTTGGCAAAACATGTTCTCAAGCAATTTGTTTATTCGTCCAACAAGTGAGGAATTGCAAAAACATGAACCAGAATTCACAATTCTTTGTATTAATGACTTTAAGGCAGTTCCAGAGATTGACGGAACCAGAACGGATGTATTCATTCTCATTGACTTGACAAGAAAGATTGTCTTGATTGGTGGAACAGAGTATGCCGGTGAAATGAAAAAGTCAATGTTTGGTGTAATGAACTTCCTCTTACCTGACAAAGGAATCTTTCCAATGCACTGCTCTGCAAACATTGGAGAAAAAGGAGACACTGCTTTGTTCTTTGGATTGTCTGGTACTGGAAAGACCACACTTTCAGCAGACCCCAATAGAAAACTAATTGGTGATGATGAACATGGTTGGTCTGACAATGGAACCTTTAACTTTGAAGGAGGATGTTATGCAAAATGTATAAACCTCAGTCAAGAAGCAGAACCAGAAATTTGGAATGCAATTAAACCTGGTGCACTTTTAGAAAATGTAGTTCTAAAGGACAATGTTCCTGATTATGATGATAACACTTTAACTGAAAACACTCGTGTTGGATATCCTTTGGATTTCATTCCAGGTGCTGTAATTCCAAGTGTTGGCGGAAATCCTAAAGTCATTATATTTTTGACAGCAGATGCATTAGGAGTATTGCCTCCTGTATCTCGACTCACAAAAGAAGCTGCAATGTACCACTTTATGTCCGGATACACAAGCAAGCTAGCAGGAACTGAAAGAGGAATCAAAGAACCAAAATCCGTATTTTCTCAGTGCTTTGGAGCACCATTCATGCCTAGACCTGCCTCTGTTTACGCTAAATTACTTGGAGAGAAGATTAACGAACACAATACCGTAGTCTACCTAATCAATACCGGCTGGTCTGGTGGTCCATACGGAGTTGGACAGAGAGTCAAGATAAAGTACAGTCGCGCAATGGT
>JACENB010000012.1 GCA_013867245.1 Nitrosopumilaceae archaeon | reverse complement strand
AACCAACAATCGAAGCTGCATTGATGTATCCAGGAAGATATGTTGTAGATTCAGTAACAACAAAAGATGGAGAACCAATTCTTGCAGCATCAACTGACAGATTACACAATATTGCAGGAACATATGTTGGAAAAGACGATCCAATTTGTGTTGTTAGAACTCAAAAAAAATTCCCCGCAACGGAAGAAGTAGGTAGCGTATTTAACAATCCACATTTTGTTGCAGGAAACACAAGAGGAAGTCACAATATGCCATTAATGCCTGTGAAACTAAACTCTGCAGCTACAATCAACTTTTGTATTCCAATTGTTGAGGCACTTGTCTTTAGTATGCACAATGGAAAGTTTACGGGACCATTTGATGGATTCTCAACACCAGACTGGGATCTAATCAGAGAAAGAGCAACAGAAAAAGCAATGGCAATTAGAAGTCAAGGATTCATCCATCCAGCAACACTAGTTCCATCAGAATTAGAATATGCAGAAGGGTACAGAGCAAGAATGGATGTTTTAGAAAGCAAGATGAAGCCAATGGAAAGTACTGATTCTAGTGGTGACAGAAAAGAAAATTACGAAGATCCAGATTAGTAATTTTAAGAACTGGAAATCATAAGAAATAGTTAAATCAAAAAAGAGCCTACGATATTAAGGTAGAAATGGGTTTTCAGAAAATTTTTGATTGGAAGACATACATCTTCACAGCATTAGCAGTAATATCATTTTCAAATTTCATGGTTGGATTATTTGGTCAAACTATACCAAATGTGATAATAGACTTTTTCAAAGTTGCAGGAGAATATGTTGTGCTGGGAGCAGTCTTTGTATTTGCACTTGCATGGCTACTCAAAGCAAAGCCTCACAACCGCCCAAAACAATACTCCGTAGTAGTTTTTGACGTGTATGGAAAAAAGAGTGAGATTGATGGGTTGAGAAAAGAGTTCAAAACACATGATGTTGCATGGAGTTTCATGAAACAATACAAGAAATCTTATCCACTATACAATTTTGCACTCGTATCAGATCTTCCAAAGTCAGACAAACCAACAATCTTCAGATACATCTAGATTCAATTTTTATTCAACATTACACAAGGAAATAGAATGGAGTTTTCTATCTTAGCTGATGCATTTAACAAAATGGAATCAACTAGAAAAAGACTAGAACTAACACAATACTTGGTAGAATTATTTGAAAAAACACCACAAGAAGTAATTTCAAAAATAGTCTATCTACTACAAGGAAAACTCAGACCGGACTTTGAAGGAGTGGAATTAGGAGTTGCAGAAAAACTAGCAATACGAGCAATTTCAAAGTCATCAGGAACTCCTATTAAAAAAATTGAAGACGAATACAGAAAAGGTGGAGATTTGGGACATGCTGCAACTGTAATTTTAGAGCAAAAAACTCAGACAACATTTCTTGTAGAAGACATCACAGTGGAACGAGTTTATGAGACACTATTCAAAATTGCAAAACTAGAAGGTAATAGATCACAAGACATGAAGATGAAATATATCTCCAGTTTACTTAACGATGCAAGTCCATTAGAAGCAAGTTTCATTCTAAAGATATTGTTAGGCACACTAAGACTAGGAATTGCAGAAAATACAGTCATGGATGCACTAGCAATAGCATTTTCAGGGAATAAAGAGAATAGAAAAATTTTGGAACATGCATACAATGTTTCTAGCGATTTAGGAAAAGTAGCAGAAGTTTTAGCTACTGAGGGATTAGAAGGAGTTGAAAAATTCAAAATAATTTTGTTTAATCCAATTAGACCAATGCTTGCAGACAGAGTAAAGAGTGAACAAGAAGCAATTGAAAAAATGGGAAATGAATTTGCAGCTGAATACAAACTAGATGGAGAAAGAGTACAACTACACATAGAAGGGAATAAAGTAGTTTTGTTTTCAAGAAGTCTAGAAAATATTTCAAGTTACTATCCAGACATTATAGAAAAAATTCCAAAAACAATTCAAGCAGAAAACATTGTACTAGAAGCAGAGGCAGTTGCAATTAATGAAAATACTGGAGAGTTTTTACCATTTCAGGAATTAATGCATAGAAGAAGAAAATACAAAATAGAAAAAGCAGTTACCCAATATCCAATAACAGTTAATCTCTTTGATATTTTGTATTGTAATGGAAAAAGTTGCTTGGAATTAGACTACAAGGAACGAAGAGAGAAGATGGAAAAAGTGGTAAAAGAAGATGACTTTGTAAAACATATTCCAATGGCTTTAGTCAAAAATGAAAATGACATTGAGGACTTTTTTGAAAACAGCATTAATGCAGGAAGTGAAGGATTGATGCTAAAGACGCTTGATAGTCCATATCAAGCAGGTTCAAGAGGCAGTCATTGGTTAAAGCTCAAAAGAGAATATCAAAATGAGCTCGGAGATAGTTTAGATCTTGTTGTAATTGGAGGATTTTTTGGAAAAGGAAGAAGAACAGGAAACTATGGTACTCTTTTGTTAGCAACATATGAAGAAGATGAAGACACATTCACCAGTGTTTGTAAAGTTGGTACAGGATTTTCAGATGAGGATTTAGATCAATTATATCAAATTCTAAATCCCAAAGTTACAATCAAGAAAAATCCACGCATTAACAGCGAGATGGAAGCTGATGTTTGGTTTGAACCAGAGTTAGTGATTGAAGTTGTTGCATCTGAAATTACACTCAGTCCAATTCACAAAGCAGCTAGAGATAAGATTAGAAAAGGTGCAGGACTTGCATTGAGATTTCCAAAATTTACAGGAAAGATGAGAGTTGAAAAAATGGCAGAGGACGCATCCACAAATGAAGAAGTGATCACATTATACCAAGGTCAGAAAAAAGTGGCACATGACAAAAGTCTCATGTAATCATGCTCAAAAAATATAAAAAATCATAGAGGATTTAAATTACCTTGGGATTACGTAGTTTTTGTTATGTATAGCGGAGAGCTTGAAGTTCAAGCAAAAAGAAAGGCTATAGCAGTTTTACAAGATGAAATCAATAGAATTCTAAATGCTTCCAGAGAACTAGCAACACTTCCTGAACTAATGATGAAGAAAGACAAGACAGGAATCAAAAATACATTAGAACAAATTTCTACAATTGAAGAAGAAGTAGAAAACCTAAGAAGAAAAATTACACGTGAAGTAGCAGATGTAGGAGGTTTGATCATGAACAGAGAGAATCTTCTAAACACAGCATACACAATGGATGAGATTGCAGGTTACATTACCGGAATTTCATTCAAACTTTCAAATGTAAAACCAGCTACTCTAAAAAGTGCAAAATTAGACAAAGACTTGACAAAACTAATTGAATTAGTTGTAGATGAAGTCTACAAACTAAATGAAATCATTAGAAGTCTCAATACAAACACTGCAAATGCAATTGAATTAGCACAAGAAACGCAGACAATTGAAAGAGAAATCGATATCAAATACAGACAAGCAACAATTAAGCTTCTAACAGAAGTAACAAACACCAAAGAACTGATGTTAATGAAAGACGTGATTGAAGGAATCGAAGAGATGGCAGACAAATGCCAAAGAGTATCAGATTCTTTCATTTTGTTAGCATTGAGCCTATAAGCAAATCACATCCACATTTTTACCTTATTTTCTATTTTACAAGCATCATTAATCTAATGAATTCATATACACAAGAGGTTTGGAAAAATTATGAAAGGAGAGTTAATCGAAAATAGGGTAATTGTTTGGAACATTGAATATTCTCGCAAGCTTTTCAGTAATGGATACTATGGAAAACCAATTGGCATCCCAAAACCAAAGATTGAAGAGATTGACGCACCTCTAGTTTTAGATTTAATTGAATCACTATACTTGTTAGAAAATAAAAAAATTACAATTTCAAAATTAAAACACAAAGTTACAGTTGAGCAAATGATAGAGATTTGTAAAAACGAACATCATGATTTTGATAAAAAATATCTAGTTTACAAAAACTTCAGAGACAAAGGATACATTATCAATCCAGGAATAAAGTTTGGTTGTGACTTTGCAGTTTATGAGAAAGGTCCAGGAATTGATCATGCTCCATTTTTGATTCAGGTGTATAATAGAAACGAGTCAATTACATCTACAGGAATTGTACTTGCAGGAAGACTGGCAACATCAGTAAAAAAACAATTCATCTTGGCAATTCCCAAAGGCAAAGATAATGTGGACTTTTTGGCTTTAGATTGGTGGAAAGCCTAAACTGATTTTATGTGACCGGCAATACGATCATAGATATCAAAAAGATCTTTTGTAATTCCAAATGCTAAATGATTATCCCATTTACTTCTAATTCGGACTGCATTCTCGGTTGGTTCAACATAGATAGTTGCATCTTTTACTGATTGTTTTGCAATCATATCGTTTAATTCAGAATCATGGTTTAGTTTTTCTGCAAGAGCGCCAGGACCATTCCAGCTTACACTTTCAACAGTTTTTGCTGCAAAATGACCTCTTGTTTTGAGTTGTGTTTTTGCAACATAGTTACCAACATTACCACCAATATCTTTTCTTACGATAAAGTGTGCTTGATATCGGTCTAGTGCGCCCCAAGGCATTGGATTTGGATCTTGCATTTTTACCCCTTTTGAATAATTTGAATTACGTCAATGTTACAGTTCTTGACATCAAGACATCCTCTATTTGTTATCATTCTTGCTGTATGAGCAAAATATCTACTGTAATAATCACCTTGTTCAACATCATCGGTTCCAATCTCTTTGGATTCAGAATCTACACCGATCTCCTTTAACATACTACTAAATTTCTCAGGCCATGTCTGATAGACAAATGTATCTGGCTCGGTATCATGCATTAAAAATCATGAATCATACCCACAAATAAAGATATCAAGAAAAAAGTCCTAGAGATCAATCCAAATAAATATCACAAAAGATTTGAGAATTCTATTATGTTAAAATTCCAAGACAAAGTCGCACTGGTTACAGGAAGCGGAACAGGTATTGGAAAAGCCATTGCAACAAAATTTGTTGAAAATGGCGCAAGTGTAATTATTCTAGGTAGAAGAAAAGAGCCACTACAAGAGGCTGCGACAGAACTTGAGGGAAAAATTCCACAAGGAGTAAACGCCACAGTCAAAATTTTTGCAGGAGTAGATGTTGCAGACGAAACAGCAATGAATGAAATGTTTGAGACACTAAAAAATGAAGGAACCAATGTAGATTACATTATTAACAATGCAGGAGTTTCAGGCCCTGTAACATGTTTTGCAAATTCACCATTAGATGAATTCAAAAGTACTATTGCAATTCACTTGACTGGAACATTCTGGGGCTCAGTTCAAGCACTAAAAGTAATGAAAGAAGGCGGAAAGATAATTACAATTTCAACATTCTTTACTGAAGAAAAACCTCTAGAACAAAGACCATACAGATTTAGAAGCCCATATACAGCATCACAAGGTGCAAAGAACAGACTTGCTGAATGTATGTCATGGGAATTAACTGATAAAGGAATCATATCAATTGCAACAAACCCAGGTCCAGTTCATTCAGATAGAATTTACAAGACAGTATATCCAAAAGCAGCAGCAGAGTTTATGAGAGTTAGTGGATTCGAAGACTTGACTCCAGTTGAAGTTGAAGAAGCAAAAGATGATTTGTTAGAATGTATTGAAGCAGATGGAATTAACAAAGAGGGAATTGCAAAGACGGCAGAAAAATTAGCAAATGGAAGAGATGTTGCAAAATTAACAGAGACCTTTACAAATCTATTAACAAAAATTAAAACTATAGCTGAGAAAGTACAAAACAACACTTCTCATATGATTGCAAATAGAGAATTTTTGTCACAAGCTCAAGTATCTGAAACAGTTCTCAACTTGTGTGATGATGAAATTGCAAAAATTATCAACGGTAAAGTAATTCCAGGAGATAGGGTATTTTATCCAGTAAAACCTCACATCGGAACCACAGCACCAGGAGTTCATCAACCAGACTTTACAGGAAAAGCAGTAGTCTTCACCATTGACGGAACAGACAAGACAGATGCTGAAAGAGTTGAATTTTTGGCAAGCCATGTTGAGAAAAACGGCGGTAAAGTTGCATGTTTCATATCACAATCAACACCTCAAGAGATTCA
The DNA here is from genome assembly GCA_013867245.1 of Nitrosopumilaceae archaeon. The sequence continues at coordinate 206 of JACENB010000012.1, read as the reverse complement.
AGACTCCATTAGTGGAAAATTCCACTCTCACGTAGTAGATATCAAAAATCCTGATGAAGTTGAAAGATGGCTAAATACTGCCAAGACAAACATTGGAGAAATTCTAGCAGTAGTTCACGTTACAGGTAAACTACCAGAAGTAGGAAATCTAACTGAATTAACTAGAGCAGGCTGGGAAGAACTAGTTGCAAAATTCATCTCAACAC